>NZ_RCOE01000033.1:0-6066 GCF_004321495.1 Pseudomonas sp. Sample_10 | reverse complement strand
GGCGACCTTCCTGACCTTCCAGTCGTTCGGCATCGCCGCGCTGATCTACCTGACCGTCACCTTTGCGCTGGTTGGCCTGTTCCGTCTCGCCGAACGCCGATGGCTGGCCTTCCTCGGGCCGACTCACTAGGGCCCAAGCTTCCTGGAATAAGACAAATGCGCCACCAGATACATGACTTGCTGGCCCCGCTGCCGGGGACAGCACGACAGATCCACAGCTTTCACTTCGGCCCTCAGCCGGCCAAAGGCAAGATCTACATCCAGTCATCCCTGCACGCCGATGAAATGCCCGGCATGCTGGTCGCCTGGCATCTCAAGCAACGCCTGACGGAGCTCGAAGCGGCCGGGCGGCTGCGCAGTGAAATCGTTCTGGTTCCGGTAGCCAATCCGGTTGGCCTGGAACAAGTGCTGATGGATGTGCCGCTGGGTCGATACGAGCTGGAAAGCGGACAGAACTTCAACCGCTGGTTCGTCGATTTGAGCGAGGAAGTCGGCAATGAGATCGAAGGCCAGCTCGGTGACGACCCCCAGCGTAATCGCGAACTGATCCGCAACAGCCTGCGCAATGCGCTGGCCCGGCAGACCGCCGGCACCCAGTTGCAATCCCAACGCCTGACCCTGCAAAGGCTGGCCTGCGACGCCGACATGGTGCTGGACCTGCATTGCGATTTCGAAGCCGTCGCGCACTTGTACACCACGCCCGAAGCCTGGCCGCAGGTCGAGCCGCTGGCGCGCTACATCGGTTCCGAAGCCAGTTTGCTGGCCACTGATTCCGGCGGGCAGTCGTTCGATGAATGCTTCACCCTGCTCTGGTGGCAGTTGAAAGAACGCTTCGGCGAACAGTTCGACATTGCGCCGGGCAGCTTTTCGGTCACGGTCGAATTGCGCGGCCAGGGCGACGTCAATCACCCGCTGGCCAGCCTCGACAGCCAGGCACTGATCGATTACCTGATTCACTTCGGTGCAATTGCCGGCGAACCGGCGCCATTGCCCGACCTGCCCTACCCGGCTACGCCCCTGGCCGGCGTCGAACCGGTGGCGACCCCCGTCGGCGGTTTGCTGGTGTTCACTGCATTGCCAGGTGAGTACCTGGAAGCCGGGCAACTGATCGCCGAAATCATCGACCCGATCACCGATCGCGTCACTGCGGTCCATTGCACTGCCGCCGGCCTGATGTATGCGCGCTCGCTGCGCCGCATGGCCACTGCCGGCATGGTCATCGCCCATGTCGCGGGCACCGAAGCCTATCGCAGCGGCTACCTACTTTCGCCTTGAGGATGCTTGTTCCATGTACAAACTGACCATCGAAGGCCTGCACAAGAGCTATGGCGATCACGAGGTGCTCAAAGGCGTTTCGCTCAAGGCCAACACCGGCGACGTCATCAGCCTGATCGGCGCCAGCGGCTCGGGCAAAAGTACCTTTTTGCGCTGCATCAACTTTCTCGAACAACCCAATGACGGCGCCATGAGCCTGGACGGCCAGGCGATCCGCATGGTCAAGGATCGCCACGGCATGCACGTCGCCGATCCCGACGAACTGCAACGGATCCGCACCCGCCTGGCCATGGTGTTCCAGCACTTCAACCTGTGGAGCCACATGACCGTGCTGGAAAACATCACCATGGCCCCGCGCCGGGTGTTGGGTTGCAGCAAGCAGGAAGCCGAAGACCGTGCCCGTCGCTACCTGGACAAAGTCGGCTTGCCGGCGCGGGTGGCGGACCAATACCCGGCATTTCTTTCCGGCGGCCAGCAGCAACGGGTGGCGATTGCCCGAGCGTTGGCCATGGAGCCGGAGGTCATGCTGTTTGACGAACCGACGTCAGCGCTGGACCCGGAGCTGGTGGGTGAAGTGCTCAAGGTGATCCAGGGCCTGGCCGAAGAAGGCCGGACCATGATCATGGTCACCCACGAAATGAGCTTCGCCCGTAAAGTGTCGAGCCAGGTGCTGTTCCTGCATCAGGGCCTGGTAGAGGAAGAAGGCGCGCCGGAAGACGTGCTGGGCAATCCGAAAAGCGAACGCCTCAAGCAGTTCCTCAGCGGTAACCTCAAGTAAAACCAGCCCCATGTAGGAGCAAAGCTTGCTCGCGATAGCGGTATTTCAGTCGATATTATCCTCGCCTGAGGCACCGCTATCGCGAGCAAGCTTTGCTCCTACAGCAGACATCGCAATAAAACTTGTTGTGTTGCGTCGTGGTCACTGAAAGAACACTTTCAGAGCGCAAACCGCCGGCATGGGAACCTCCTCCAACTTTGCAAAGCAATGGTTCACCGCTCGCGGCTGGAAGCCGTTCGCCTTTCAAAAGGAAGTGTGGTCAGCGGTAAAACAGGGACACAGCGGATTGCTGCACGCCAGCACCGGCGCCGGTAAAACCTACGCGGTCTGGTTCGGCGCGCTCAATCGCTTCGCCCGCTCTTCACCTGCGGTTGAAACAACTCGCAAACGCAAACCCGTGGCCGAGCCCCTCACGGTGCTGTGGATAACCCCCATGCGCGCCCTGGCCGCCGACACCGCCCGCGCACTTGAAGCGCCGCTGCAGGCTTTGCAGATTCCGTGGAGCGTCGGCCTGCGCACCGGCGACACCAGCAGCAGTGAACGAGCGCGCCAGAGCCGACGCCTGCCGAGCACGCTGATCACCACACCAGAAAGCCTGACCCTGATGCTTGCCCGTGCCGACGCGCAAACAGCACTTTCGACCTTGCGCATGGTGGTGGTCGATGAATGGCACGAATTGCTTGGCAACAAGCGCGGCGTGCAACTGCAATTGGCCTTGGCCCGTTTGCGTCGCTGGCGTCCGGAACTGATCGTCTGGGGCGTTTCCGCGACGCTGGGTAATCAGTCTCACGCCGAGCAGGTGCTGATCCCCAACGGCGGCGGCATCAGTGTGCAAGGGCAAACCCGCAAAGTGCTGCGGGTCGACACGCTGCTGCCCCCGGCGATCGAGCGTTTTCCCTGGGCCGGGCACATCGGGTTGAAGATGCTGCCGCAGGTGGTGGGCGAACTCGAATCCAGCGCCAGCAGCCTGGTGTTTACCAACACCCGTGCCCAGTCAGAGATCTGGTACCAGGCCCTCCTCGACGCCCGGCCGGACTGGGCCGGGTTGATCGCGCTGCACCACAGCTCGTTGTCCCGCGACACCCGCGACTGGGTCGAACGCGCGCTCAAGGATGGCCAACTCAAAGCGGTGGTCTGCACCTCCAGCCTCGATCTGGGTGTGGATTTCCTGCCGGTGGAGCGGGTTCTGCAAATCGGCTCCGCCAAAGGTGTGGCGCGGCTCATGCAGCGTGCCGGGCGCTCCGGCCATGCACCGGGACGTGAATCACGGGTCACGCTGGTGCCAACCCACAGCCTTGAATTGATCGAGGCCGCCGCGGCGCAGGATGCTGTCGCGGCACGCTGCATCGAACCGCGGCTATCCCCGGTCAAGCCACTGGATGTATTGGTGCAGCACTTGGTCAGCATCGCTCTGGGCGGCGGTTTTCTCCCCGATGAGTTGTACGAAGAAGTCCGCGGAGCCTGGGCATATCGTGACCTGAACCCGGCCGAATGGGCATGGGCGCTGGCGTTCGTGCGTCATGGCGGACTCTCCCTGACAGCCTATCCGGATTACCGCCGGGTCGAGCCCGATGAACACGGTGTGTGGCGCGTGCCGGATGCACGGCTGGCCCGCAGGCATCGCATGAGCATCGGTACCATCGTCAGCGATGCGAGCATTCAGTTGAAATTCTGGAGCAAGGGCGGCGGTGGCAAACAGTTGGGCAGTGTCGAGGAGGGCTTTATTGCGCGCCTCAAACCCGGTGATGGTTTTCTGTTCGCCGGGCGCTTGCTGGAACTGGTGCGGGTAGAAAACATGACCGCGTACGTCAAACGCAGCACGGTGAAAAAAGCCGCGGTCCCGCGCTGGAATGGCGGACGCATGCCCCTATCCAATGAACTGGCAAAAGCGGTGGTCGCCCGATTCAGTGCTGCGGCGAAGGGTCATTATGTCGGCCCGCAAATGCAGGCGATGCGCCCCTTACTGCAAGTGCAACAACGGTGGTCGGGATTACCGACCGAAAACAGTCTGCTGGCCGAAGCCCTGAAATCTCGCGAGGGCTGGCACCTTTTTCTTTTTCCCTTTGCCGGTCGCCAGGTGCATCTGGGGCTGGCCAGCCTGCTGGCGTGGCGGGCCAGTCAACGCCAGCCGCTGACCTTCTCGATCGCAGTCAATGATTACGGCCTGGAACTGCTCAGCGCCACGCCCGTCGATTGGTCGCGGCAACTCGATGCCGCCCTGTTCAGCGCCGATAATCTGTTGCAGGACGTACTGGCCAGTCTTAATGCCGGTGAACTGGCCCTGCGCCGTTTCCGCGAAATCGCTCGAATTGCCGGGCTGGTGTTCGCCGGCTACCCCGGCGCGCCGAAAAGCACGCGGCAGGTTCAGGCGTCCAGCGGCCTGTTCTTCGAAGTGTTCAAACAATACGACGCGGGCAATTTATTGCTGGCTCAGGCCGGGGAAGAAGTGTTGCGGGAAGAGTTGGATATTCGTCGCCTGGAACAAACACTGGAGCGAATCAACCGGATGACAATGGACCTGCATCAGATCAAGCGACCAACGCCCCTTGGCTTTCCACTGCTGGTGGAACGGATGCGCGAAAGCATGAGCTCGGAAAAACTTGCCGACCGCATCCGACGCATGGTCAGCGATCTGGAAACAACCGCCGACACCGGGAAAACCTGATGAGTGCGCCCTATCCGATAAGCCTTTGTGGAGAAGAGCTCTGGCTGCTGCCGGAAAAAGCCGTCTATTGGCCGGCTCAACAAGCACTGTTGGTGGCCGATGTGCATTTTGGCAAGGCCGCGGCCTATCGAAGCCTGGGTCAACCTGTACCGCAGGGAACAACCCAGCAGAACATTGCCGTGCTCGATGCCCTGTTGAAGGCACTTCCCTGCCGGCAATTGATTTTTCTCGGTGACTTTCTCCACGGCCCCGGCTCTCACGCGACAGCTACGCTCCAGGCGTTGGCCCAGTGGCGAGCGCGGCATCGTGACTTGCCCATGACGCTGATCCGCGGCAACCACGATAAACGTGCCGGCGACCCACCCGCCACACTGAACATTGAGGTGGTGCCTGAACCCATGTTACTGGGGCCTTTCGCTTTGCAGCACGAGCCGAACCCGTATCCTGGGCGGCATGTGCTGGCCGGGCACGTGCACCCGGTGTTTCGGCTCAACGGTCGAGGCCGGCAGCGTTTGCGCCTGGCGTGTTTCAGGATTGGCGAGACGGTCAGCCTGTTACCGGCCTTCGGCGCGTTCACCGGGGGATATCAGGTTGAACGGGACGACAATTGCAGGATTTTTGTAATCGGCGACAACGAAATCTGGCCGGTGACCCTGTAGGAGCGAGCCTGTCGAATCGTCGCACCGTCGCGATGGACGTCAACGATGACGCGTGGCAACTGATACTGCGCGGCGTTCTCGGGTTCATCGCGAGCAGGCTCGCTCCTACAGACAGCGGTCCGGTGTTGATCAGGCCACAGGCGCGGGAGGCGGTTCGTCCGGAAGCGTCGGCTCACCTGGCTCGGTAGGTTGTTCGTTGGGCGTATCAGGATCAGGCTGGCCGGGAATGCCCCCTGCCATGCTGATCGTCGGGTGTGCCAGCAAGGACCAGGCTAAAACGCCAACCTGATTGGGCTCGAGCCTTGCCAGTTCGGCACTTATTTGCGGGTCGATCTTCATAAAGCACTCCTGAGCGATGGCCCGATCTGCCTTGCGCGGATCGGAAGTACACTCCATAGAGTGTACGCTCGCTCAGGAATTCCCACGGTTTGTCGGACGGTTGACTCAGGTCCGTGGCAGGGTCACGCCACGCTGGCCCTGATACTTGCCGCCACGGTCCTTGTAGGACACTTCGCACTCTTCGTCGGATTCGAGGAACAGCATCTGCGCCACGCCCTCGTTGGCGTAGATTTTCGCCGGCAGATTGGTGGTGTTGGAAAACTCCAGGGTCACGTGGCCTTCCCACTCCGGCTCCAGCGGCGTGACGTTGACGATGATGCCGCAACGCGCGTAGGTGCTTTTACCCAGGC
>NZ_RCOE01000256.1:0-6084 GCF_004321495.1 Pseudomonas sp. Sample_10 | reverse complement strand
TTCGTGACCCACGACCAGGAAGAAGCGATGGAAGTCGCCGACCGCATCGTGGTGATGAACAAGGGCGTGATCGAACAGATCGGCTCACCGGGCGATGTCTATGAAAACCCGGCCAGCGATTTCGTTTATCACTTCCTGGGTGACTCCAACCGCCTGCATCTGGGCGAGGACAATCACGTGCTGTTCCGTCCGCACGAGGTGTCGTTGTCGCGGCATGAACTGGACGATCACCATGCGGCCGAAGTGCGTGATATTCGTCCGTTGGGCGCGACGACGCGGGTGACCTTGAAGGTAGAAGGGCAGAGCGATCTGATCGAAGCCGAAGTGGTGAAGGATCACGACAGTCTGATCGGCTTGGCCAAGGGCGAGACGTTGTTCTTCAAGCCCAAGGTCTGGCAGAAAGTCGCCAACATTTAATCCCTCCAGCCGATCGTTCCCACGCTCTGCGTGGGAATGCCTCATGGGACGCTCCGCGTCCAGTGACGCAGAGCGTCACGGTATGCATTCCCACGCAGAGCGTGGGAACGATCAGTAGGAGCGAGGCTTTTCCGCGAAGGCGATCTACGCCGCAGCGCCTTTCTGACGCAAACGCACACCACCCGCCCGCGCCTCGATCTGCTCCTTGAGCTCATGCCGCATCCCCAGCAAGAACGCCAGTTCAGCCACCACAAACAACGGCCCGACGATCAATCCCGTCACGTCATCGACAAAGGCCGGCTTGCGCCCCTCGTAGTGATGCCCGACGAACTGGATCGCCCAACCGATCACGAACATCGCCATGCCGCTGCTCAACCAGACCAGGGTGCTTTGCTGCGCCAGTACTTGACCCGCCCAGACGCACAGCCCCAGCAACACGGTCATCAGTATTCCGAGGCGCAGCTCCAGGCGCAGGTAAAACCACGCCGACGCCAACGCCACCAGCATTGCCGGTGATAACCAGCCCCCGGCCCACTGCGGACGCGACAGCAACACGGCCACCGCCACCACGATCAGCGGAATGCCGATAAAGTGAGTGGCGATGTTGCGCGGATCACGGTGGTACGCGGCGTATTGACTGAGATGGTCAACCAGGCTTTTTTTCATTGTTATTCCTCCTGTAGGGTGATCGATCATGCCCCGGGGCCGTTCTTCGCTCTGTCAGCCAGGCGACAATCTCTAGGAGTTTTCATGGATATGCAGGTCTGGCGTCCACGCCTGCTGCGCGGTCAGTGGTTCAGTCATCTGCCTGTTTCCCTACAGGATAGTCTGTTGGCAGCGGCCAGGTTGCGGCGCCTGTCTCCGGGGCAGCGCCTGTTCAAGCGCGGCGATCCGCCCTGTGGGCTGTATGCGGTGCTTGAAGGTGCGATGCGCATCGGTGCGGTGAATGAGCAAGGCAAAGAGGCGTTGTTGAGCGTGGTGGAGGCACCGCACTGGTTTGGCGAAATCGGCCTGTTCGATGGCCAGCCGCGCACCCACGATGCGTTCGGCCTGGGGCATTGCACCCTGGCGCATATCCCGCAATCGGTTTTGCTGGCGTTGCTCGAAGAACAGCCGGTGCATTGGCGCCAGTTGGCCTTGTTGATGAGTCAGAAACTGCGCCTGACCTTTATCAATCTCGAACAGCTGAGCCTGATGCCGGCCCCCACTCGACTGGCCCACCGCTTGTTGATGATTGCCACAGGCTACGGCGAAAACGACCCACCGCGCCGCGTCCTGCAATTGCCTCAGGAACAACTGGCGTCGATGTTGTCGCTGTCGCGCCAGACCACCAATCAGATCCTCAAGGATTTGCAGGGGCAGGGGATTATCGGGTTGAGCTACGGCGAAATTGAAATCCTCGATGCCGTGCGATTGCGGGCATTGGCGATGGTTTGATGCCTCGTGTGGGTAAAAAAGCGGCTGGACTTTAATTCGGAGATGCATTAAATACAATGCAAAGTGTGAAAAATTTCAATTTTGCACTGTATACGAGGCAAGGTAGCACTATGGAAAATCTGGGTGAGCTGATCCGAACCTTACGCAAAGAAAGAAAACTCTCCCAACAGGCACTGGCACAGCAGTACGGAATGAGCCGTGCGACTATCTCTGGAATCGAAAACAACACCCTCTCCGAAATTGGCCTGCGCAAGGTCGAGGCAATCCTCAACGGATTTGGTTATGAACTTACCGCCGTACCGCGGCAATCGAAGCGGCCGACACTGGATAGCCTGAAAAAGGTGAACTTCCATGGTTGAGCCGCAGCAAAGGGATCGGCTGGCGATCAGTGTTTCCAGCAATGCCGTCGGAATTCTTGGTCGAGGCCAATCGTCCGCTGACAGCGTTTTTGCCTACGCCGAAAACGCATCAGAGCAAGATGCCGTTTCTTTGATCATGCCGGTACGCCTGGAGAGCTACGCGTGGGAGCCAGGTGTTCCTCCGGTTTTCGAGATGAACTTGCCGGAGGGGACTTTGCGCGATGAGTTGACTCGTCGTTTCAGCAAGGCTGTCCGAGGCTTTGACGACTTTTCGATGCTTGCTATCGTCGGCCCGCACCAACTCGGCAGAGTGAGCATTTCACCGGCGCAGGACGGGCTCGACCAGCCACCTGAAACCAGCTTGGCGGACCTTCTTGTGCATGATGGTGCGCAAGGATTGTTCGACGACCTCTTGCACACGTATGGCCAGTACTCGGGCGTTTCCGGTGTGCAGCCGAAAGTTCTGATTCGTGATAGCGGGTCAACCATCGATCGACTGTCCCATCGGGGGGCGACACATCTGGTTAAAACCTTTCACCCGGAACAATACCCGCAACTCGCTGCAAACGAATATTTCTGCATGCGGGCTGCATTGCACTCGGGGCTTGAGGTGCCGAAGTTTGAACTGAGTGATCAAGGTAGATTCCTGATCGTTGAACGCTTCGACCTGAACGACAAAGGTTATTTGGGTTTCGAGGATTTTTGCGTGCTTAACGCCTGGCCTTCAAAAGCCAAATACGACGGCTCATATGAAGGTATTGCCAGACAGATCAAAGCGTTCGTTTCTCCTTCAATGCTCAATCAGGCGCTTGAGTCGTTTTTCAAAATCGTCGCACTTTCATCGGGTTTGAAGAACGGCGACGCGCACCTGAAAAACTTTGGCGTTCTCTATGAGGATTGCGCAGCCGATGCGCAAATCAGTCTGGCCCCTACCTACGACATCATCACTACGTCGGTCTACATCAAGGCCGACAGCATGGCGTTACTGTTGGGGGGATCGAAGGCGTGGCCAAAGTACAAAATGCTGATGCGCTTTGGTCGGTCTGCCTGCAACTTGACCGAAGGGCGCTGCAACGAGTTACTGCAACAAGTCGGCCATGGTATGGAAGTAGCGATGGACGAGATGGTCCAGCATATCAAGGCAAACGGTTCCTTTGCCCGGATAGGCGCGCAAATGCTGGAGCAGTGGCAAGCAGGCATTGCGCGTAGTCTGGTAAAAAACTAATCAGCGCAACCCATCCCGAAACTGTCCCGGTGTCATCCCGGTCCAGCGTTTGAACGCGCGGCTGAAACTGCTGGTGTCGGCGAATCCGAGCAGATAACTGATCTCGCTCAGCGAAACCTGCGGGTCGCGCAGGTGCAGCAGGGCGAGGTTCTCGCGGCTTTCGTTGAGCAGCGTATCGAAGCGACAGCCTTCGTCCGCCAGGTGCCTTTGCAGGCTGCGCAGGCTCAGGTGTAGGGCCTTGGCGATGTGTTCGGCACTGGGTTCGCCTTCGGGCAGTTGTTCTTCAATGGCGTCGCGGACCTTGCGCTCCCATGTCAGCGGCTTGAGTTGCGCGAGGGTGCGTTTGAGCACGGTTTCGTTGTGCTCGGCCAGCTCCGGGTTGGCGTCATCCAGGTGGCTGTCGAAGTCGACAAGGGCGAATTCCAGCCGATCTTCCTCGGCGCCGAAGTACAGGGGTGAGCGAAAGGCTTTATGCCATGGGTGCGCGTCTGCCGGTTCCGGGCGCCGCAGGTAGGTCGCCAGTGGCGCGTAATCCCGGCCCAGGCGATTGCGACAGGTGCGCACGTAAATCGCCATGAACGCATCGATGGCTTCGAAGGCCGGGGCCGGGTTGCCGCAGGGAATTTTCAGATGGAAGCGGTAGCGATCCTCGTCGCGGATCAGCTCCAGTTCCAGGGCATCGCTGACCACCTGGTGATAACGCACGATGCGCTCGAATACTTCGCGCAGGCTGCCGCTGGCCACCAGCGCATAGCCCAGGGCGTGAAAGGTGGTCGGGCTGACGAAGCGCGATACGCGCAAACCAAGCGCCGGGTCACCGCTGGCCTGTACCGCCAACTCCCACAGACGCGTGGTTCCGGACAACGGATAACGCGCGTTCGGGTCCTCCATCAACTGCGGATCGAGTCCCGCTTGCCGGCACAGGCTGGTGCTGTCGACGCCCAGTGCATCGAGTTGCTTGCGCAAGGCGCGGGTCCAGCTGGCGAGTGAGGTCGGTTCAGTCATGCTGATTGGCGCTTCCGGTCAACAGGTTGGCGTTCACGGCTACCGCTGCAAACGGGCGCGGCAGGCACGATGCGAACATCAATAACCAGAGGATGGAAGCATGGACCGTACTTCTGCAAGCCCCCAACGACTGAATGCAGCTCAACGATCGGCACAAATTCGCGAAGTGGTGCTGGCCAAGGGTGTCGAGCTGCGGGAGCGCTACCCGATTCTCAAGCATCAGGACGCTATCGGCGCGAGCATTCTGGCGTTCGCATTGGCCGGCATGATCGGTTCGGCAACGCTCTACATCAGCGGACACATGGCCTGGTGGGCGTGCCTGTTGCTTAACGCGTTTTTTGCTTCGCTGACCCATGAGCTGGAACACGATCTGATTCACAGCATGTACTTCCGTAAACAGAAGGTGCCGCACAACCTGATGATGGGGCTGGTGTGGCTGGCCCGCCCGAGCACCATCAACCCATGGATTCGCCGTCACCTGCACCTCAATCACCACAAGTTTTCCGGCTCTGAAAACGACATGGAAGAGCGCGCGATCACCAACGGCGAGCCATGGGGTTTCGCCCGGTTCTTGATGATTGGCGACAACATCATGTCGGCGTTTATCCGCATGTTGCGAGCCAGGACATGGGCACACAAGTTCAGCATCATCAAGCGCACCTTGAAGGTCTATGCACCGCTGGCGCTGGTGCATTGGGGGGCGTGGTATGTGTTTCTCGGTTTTCATGCGGCCAATGGCATTGCGCAACTGATAGGCACGCCGATCGATTGGTCGGCGACGACGTTGTCGGTCATGCAGGTGATCGACATCGCGGCAGTCGTGATCATCGGCCCGAATGTACTGCGCACGTTTTGCCTGCACTTCATCAGCTCGAACATGCACTACTACGGCGACGTGGAACCGGGCAACGTCATGCAGCAAACCCAAGTGCTGAATGCATGGTGGTTATGGCCGTTGCAGGCATTCTGCTTCAATTTCGGCAGCAGCCACGGGATTCATCATTTTGTGGTGAAGGAGCCGTTCTACATCCGCCAGCTGACAGTGCCGGTTGGTCACAAAGTAATGCGCGAGATGGGGGTGCGGTTCAACGATCTCGGCACCTTCGGCCGGGCGAACCGGTTTGTGCGCAAGGAAACTACAGAACCACAGCAAGTGCGAACCGCTCAGGTGTGAGCACTACACCGGAGACTCAAATCTGTTCGTTCGTCATAAATCTGACCCAAAGGGACGTTAGGTTATGACGCAGGAAGGAGGCCCGGCGAAGGATCGCCTTATGTCATCAAGTGCTAACAAAGTAATCAAATATTCCTTTATTGGATAACCGTTTTAGCCAATCATCGGCTTCCGGTGTTGCTGATCAGCACTGACAGAATTTGAGTTTCCGGGGGCCGTCTCCTTGGCAGGGTGCGGCCCCTTTTTTATTCCGCAAGAAACACCAACCCACCAATTGTTTTTATATTCCAATCAGGCCTTAATAAATAGCTTCTTATTCCTTAACGAATATAACTCTCCTCCCTATACTCGATCGGGAACAGACACGCAGCAGGAGAGTTCCCCATGCGCAACGAATCGATTCGCTACCTGATTGTGCCGGGCTGGCAAGGATCGCCAGAAGATCATTGGCAAAGCCATTGGCAGAA
>NZ_RCOE01000299.1:0-1328 GCF_004321495.1 Pseudomonas sp. Sample_10 | reverse complement strand
AGGAAATGGAAAAGCGCGGCATCGGTCGTCCTTCGACCTACGCTGCGATCATTTCGACCATTCAGGATCGCGGTTATGTGACCCTGCACAACCGTCGTTTCTACTCGGAAAAGATGGGCGACATCGTCACCGAGCGTCTGTCCGAGAGCTTCTCCAATCTCATGGACTACGGCTTCACCGCCGGCATGGAAGAGAACCTCGATGACGTGGCCCAGGGCGAACGCGACTGGAAAAACGTGCTCGACGAGTTCTACGGTGACTTCAAGAAAAAACTCGAAGTGGCTGAAAGTCCGGAAAGCGGCATGCGTGCCAACCAGCCGGTGATGACTGACATTCCGTGCACCACCTGCGGCCGTCCGATGCAGATTCGTACCGCGTCGACCGGTGTATTCCTCGGTTGCTCGGGCTACAGCCTGCCGCCGAAAGAGCGCTGCAAGGCCACCGTCAACCTGGTGCCGGGCGACGAAATCGCTGCGGACGACGAGGGTGAGTCGGAATCGCTGGTCCTGCGCGGCAAGCATCGCTGCCCGATCTGCAGCACCGCGATGGATGCCTATCTGCTCGATGAAAAGCGCAAGTTGCACATCTGCGGTAACAACCCGGACTGCGATGGTTACGAAATCGAAGAGGGTACTTATCGCATCAAGGGTTACGAAGGCCCGAGCCTGGAATGCGACAAATGCGGCAGTGAGATGCAACTCAAGACTGGCCGTTTCGGCAAGTTCTTCGGTTGCACCAACCCGACCTGCAAGAACACTCGCAAGCTGCTGAAGAGCGGTGACGCGGCGCCGCCGAAGATGGATCCGGTGAAGATGCCTGAGCTGAAATGCGAGAAGGTCAACGATACCTACATCCTGCGCGACGGTGCCTCCGGTCTGTTCCTGGCTGCCAGTCAGTTCCCGAAAAACCGCGAGACCCGCGCTCCGTTGGTGATCGAGATTCTGCCGCACAAGGACGAGATCGATCCGAAGTACCACTTCCTGTGCGAGGCTCCGCAAAAGGATCCTGACGGTCTGCCAGCGGTCATCCGCTACAGCCGCAAGACCAAGGAGCAATACGTGCAGACCGAAGTGGATGGCAAGCCTACAGGCTGGAAGGCGTATTACGACGGTGGCAAGTGGACTGTTGAAGACAAGCGCAGCGCAAAGGCCAAGGCTGAGTAAGCGTTAGTCTGAACGGCGAAAAGGCCGCATGAAACCTTGAGGGTTTCATGCGGCCTTTTTGTTTTGTGCTTGCGGTGGCATCGGCTGATCCACGACACTGTCCGACCTGTGTGAAGCAATTATTTCGTTGTGGAGGCTGCCGTCATGGCCCACGAACTCTATACC
>NZ_RCOE01000181.1:0-56629 GCF_004321495.1 Pseudomonas sp. Sample_10 | reverse complement strand
GTGCCGGCCTGCAAGCGGTCGATCATGCCCTGGATTTCCTGGGTGCTGATCTGCGTACGACTGGCCAGCGCCCGTACCTCGTCGGCCACCACCGCAAAACCGCGCCCGGCCTCGCCGGCGCGGGCCGCTTCGATGGCGGCGTTGAGTGCCAGCAGGTTGGTCTGCTCGGCGATCGAACGAATCACCCCAAGCACGCTGACAATCGACGACACGTCTTTTTGCAGGCTGTCCAGGGACACGCCGCTGCTGCGAATGTCGTCCACCAACGCATGAATCTTGACGATGCTGCCGGCCACCACTCGCTTGGCAGCTTGTCCTTCTTCATCAGTCTGCTGGGCAGCAACCGCGGCGTTTTGCGCACTCTTGGCCACTTCCTGGGCAGCGGCGGACATTTCGTTGATCGCCGTGGCCACCTGGTCGGTCTCGTGACGCTGGCGCTCCATGGCCTGGTCGGAACGGTTGGCCTGTTCGGAAACCTGAGTCACCAGCCCGGTCAACTGTGAGGTCATCTCGGTGATCTGGCGCACCAGGCCATGGATCTTGTCGACGAAGCGGTTGAACGAACCCGCCAGTTGACCCAGCTCATCCTGGCTGGTGATGGTCAGGCGACGGGTCAGGTCCCCCTCACCCGCGGCGATGTCGTCGAGGTTGGCTTTCATCAGGTTCAATGGCCGCAGAATGGTGTTGGCCAGCAGCATGCCGGCTGCCGCGATCAGCAACAGCACCACCACGGCCACACCGACGATACTCAGCACCACGCCTTGCATACGCTCCTGAACCTTGGCCTCGACCACGGCGACTTGCGCCTCGATACCGTCGAGGTTGACCGACGTACCCACCGCCATGTCCCATTTCGGCAGGTATTCGGTGTAACCGAGCTTGGGCACCAGCACCTTATTGTTGCCCGGCAACGGCGAGCTGTATTGCAGATAGTGCGTCCCGTCCTGGGCGACTTTCACCAGATCGCGATTGACGTAGACCCCGTTGGGGTCGCGGTTGTCCTTGAAGCTTTTGCCTACGCCTTCCGGATCTTTGGCCTTGAACAGGCGCACGGTGTTGGAGTCATAGCCGAAGAAGTAGCCGTCCTTGCCGTAGGTGATGTTCGACAGCAACTTGATCGCCTGCGCCCGCGCTGCGTCATCGCCTTGCGCGGCAGCGTCGTACAGCGGCTTGATCGTGGTCATTGCCACGGCAACGTAACTTTGCAGGGTGGCCTTGGCATCGCTGAGCAGGCGCTCGCGGGTGACCTCGACCTCTTGGCGGGCCTGGCCTTGCAGGATGAACAACGTGGTCAGGCTGATGACCAGCGCGAAGAGCAATACCGGGAGGACGGCGAGGGACAGGACTTTGGCCTTCAGGCTCATGCGCATGACGTTCACTCTTTTGATTTTGTTGGCGTGGTTAAAGGCTATAACGGCACGCCAAGGCAAAACTGTAGGAGCCGGGTTTGCCGGCGAAAGCAATGTCAAAGACGCCTTCGCCGGCAAACCTGGCTTCTACATGAGTGAAATCAGAGGACCATCGCGGCCACCCAGCCAAACGCCAGCAACGGCAGGTTGTAGTGCAGGAAGGTCGGGACCACGGTGTCCCAGATGTGATGGTGCTGGCCGTCGATGTTCAGGCCGGAAGTCGGGCCGAGGGTCGAGTCCGATGCGGGCGAACCGGCATCACCGAGGGCACCGGCCGTACCGACGATGCACACGATGGCGATCGGACTGAAGCCAAGTTGCACGCACAACGGCACGAAAATCACCGCCAGGATCGGCACGGTGGAAAACGACGAACCGATGCCCATGGTCACCAGCAATCCCACCAGCAGCATCAGCAAGGCGCCGATGGCTTTGCTGTGGCCGATCCACGCTGCCGACGTTTCGACGAGTGTCTGCACTTGCCCGGTGGCCTTGATCACTTCGCCAAACCCGGAAGCGGCGATCATGATGAAGCCGATCATCGCCATCATCTTCATGCCTTCGGTGAACAGGTCATCGGTGTCGCGCCATTTGACGATGCCCGATACCGAGAAAATCAGGAATCCGGCCAGCGCACCGATGATCATCGAGTCCAGCAACAGCTGAATAATGAAGGCCGCCGCAATCGCCGCACCCGCGACCATCAGGCTCAACGGGTTGTATTGCACCGCAACCTGTTCGACTTGCTCGATCTTTTGCAGATCGTAGACACGCTTCTTGCGGTAACTGACGAACGCAATCAGCAAGCCCACCAGCATGCCCAGCGCCGGAATCCCCATGGCGTGGGTGACGTTGATGCCGCTGATGTCTACGCCGCTGCGGGCGACGTTGGCCAGCAGGATCTCATTGAGGAAGATGTTGCCGAAGCCCACGGGCAGAAACATGTACGGGGTGATGAGGCCGAAGGTAATGACACAGGCGATCAACCGGCGATCGAGTTGCAACTTGGTCAGCACGTATAAAAGCGGCGGCACCAGCAAGGGAATGAAGGCGATATGTATCGGCAAGATGTTCTGCGAGGCAATGGCCACGACCCAGAGCAACCCGATCAACAACCACTTGACCTGGCCACCGCCCGAGGCGTGCTGGCGATCGACCATCGCCAAGGCCTTGTCGGCCAGGGCATGGGCCATGCCGGACTTGGCAATGGCCACCGCGAAAGCACCGAGCAAGGCGTAGGACAACGCCACGGTCGCCCCGCCGCCGAGGCCGCTGTTGAAGGCTTTGAGCGTCGCCTCGATCCCCAGGCCACCGGTCAAGCCACCCACCAACGCACCTACGATCAGCGCGATCACCACATGCACGCGGGACAGGCTGAGTATCAGCATGACGCCGACCGCGGCAATTACTGCATTCATTGTCACTACTCCAGACAAGCGAAAAGAGTCCAGCCGGGCGCCTGCATGAGCCACCAGCGGGTTAAAGAATGGGTCTTATTAGAAGGGCGCGCACTTTGCCGCAGACACGGCCCGGTGTCAAAGCCGCGCTCGAGGTCATTTATTCACCGGGGCGAGATAAAGAAAGCCAAATCACAGCCGTTACAGTGCAAAGTCTCAGATATTTATCGAATAAGGACGTCTCCATGTCGCTCAGACAACTTTCCATTCAATGGAAAATCACCCTGCTGGCCGGGCTGTGCCTGGCGGGCATCGTGACCCTGCTGGTAGGTCTTTCGCTGTACCGCATGGAGCACAGCTCCGAGTTGGTGAAAGCCTCGAGCATGGAAATGCTGACTGAAGCGGCGCAGGCACGGATCGAGTCCCAGGGTGAAAACCAGGCACTGGTCATTCGCCAGCAGTTCATGGACGCCTATCAATACGGGCATGGATTTTCCCGTCAGGTGCTGTTTTTGCGAGACCAGGCCGAGAAGCGTTTCCTCGATGCCTTCGACCTGCGCGAAGACCTGACACGACAGGTCAAATCGGCCCTGCAAGCCAACCCCGAACTGCTCGGCT
Organism: Pseudomonas sp. Sample_10; assembly: GCF_004321495.1. Taxonomy (NCBI): domain Bacteria; kingdom Pseudomonadati; phylum Pseudomonadota; class Gammaproteobacteria; order Pseudomonadales; family Pseudomonadaceae; genus Pseudomonas; species Pseudomonas sp. Sample_10. The sequence continues at coordinate 53,205 of NZ_RCOE01000181.1, read as the reverse complement.
TGTCCCTGGTGTTTGAGCCCAATGGCCTGGATGGCAAGGACGATCTGTTCAGCGGACAAGCCGAACTGGGCAGTAACGACAAGGGCCGTTTTGCCCTGTACTGGTCACAGCCGACGCCGGGCAAGGTAACGTCCATGGCGCTGCCGGAAAGCGACATGGCCGACACCAGCAGCGGCCCCAGCGGCGAACCGGCCAATGCCTGGTTCACCTGCCCGCGCACCCGCCTCAAGCCCTGCGTGATCGAACCCTACTTTTATGTGATCGACGGCCAGAAAGTGCTGATGACCAGCATCGTGTTCCCGCTGATGGTCAACGGCAAGGTCATCGCTTCGCTATCGGTGGATATCAACCTCAACAGCTTGCAAACGATCAGTCAGGGCGCCAGCAAAAAGCTCTACGACGGCCAGACCAGCGTCAGTATTGTCAGCCCGGCCGGCCTGCTCGCCGGTCACAGCCCGGACGCCGACAAACTCAGCCAGCGCCTGGAAACCGTGGACCAGACCAGCGGTGCCGAACTGATGCGCATGCTCGCCGGCAGCAGCCAGACCGGCAGCCTGCACAGCCATCAGCAGCTCAAAGTCATATCGCCCTTCCAACCGATTCCCGATGGAAAATCCTGGGGTGTGTTGCTCGACGTCCCTGAAAAAGTGCTGATCGGTCCCGCCGAAGCCTTGAAAAAGCAGCTGGATGAAAGCAACACGGCCGGCACACTGACCGAGTTGGGGCTGGGTGTCCTCGCCGCATTGATCGGGCTGGTGCTGGTGTGGCTGATGGCCCGCAGTGTGACCAAACCGATCCTCGGCGTGGCGTACATGCTCGAAGACATCGCCAGCGGCGAAGGCGACCTGACCCGGCGCCTGGCCTACGACAAACAGGATGAGCTGGGGCAATTGGCGGGCTGGTTCAACCGCTTCCTCGACAAGCTGCAACCGATCATCGCCGAAGTGAAACGCTCGGTGCAGGATGCCCGCAACACCGCTGACCAATCGTCCGCCATCGCCACCCAGACCAGCGCCGGCATGGAACAGCAGTACCGTCAGGTGGATCAGGTCGCTACCGCGTCCCACGAAATGAGCGCCACTGCCCAGGATGTCGCCCGCAGCGCCGCCCAGGCCGCACAAGCGGCGCGGGATGCCGACCAGGCGACTCGCCAAGGCCTGACCGTGATCGACCGCACCACCACCAGCATCGACAACCTCGCCGCCGACATGAGCGCGGCGATGGTCCAGGTTGAAGGCCTGGCTGCCAATAGCGAAAAAATCGGTTCGGTACTCGAAGTGATCCGCGCCATTGCTGAACAGACCAACCTGCTGGCACTCAACGCCGCCATCGAAGCCGCCCGTGCCGGTGAAGCCGGACGTGGGTTTGCCGTGGTGGCCGATGAAGTGCGCAACCTGGCGCGACGCACCCAGGAGTCCGTCGAGGAAACCCGTGTGGTGATCGAGCAATTGCAAAGCGGCACCCAGGATGTGGTGGGCTCGATGGGCAACAGCCATCGCCAGGCCCAGGGCAGTGTCGAGCAGGTTGGACAGGCCGTTACGGCACTGCGGCAGATCGGCGATGCGGTGACCGTGATCAGCGACATGAACCTGCAAATCGCCAGTGCAGCCGAAGAGCAAAGCGCGGTTGCCGAGGAGATCAATAACAATGTCGCGACCATTCGCGATGTGACCGAATCGTTGTCGGGACAAGCCAACGAATCAGCACGGGTGAGCCAGTCGCTCAATTGCCTGGCCAATCATCAGCAGGGGTTGATGGATCAGTTCCGCGTCTAATTACCACTGATCCCCTGTAGGAGCCGGCTTGCTGGCGATAGCGGCGACACATTCAGTATCAATGTGTCCAGTACACCGCTATCGCGAGCAAGCTCGCTCCCACAGGTTTTCGTGTACATCCTTGCCATTCACTTTCCATCTTCAATGATGGCGAGTGGATATCTTCCGGAAGCCGATTATGCTTCATGAAACCTTGCAGCGATGCGAGGCCGTCAGTCTGTGTCCCAGGGCCCGGGTACGGCAACAAATGAGAGGTGCTCCGGCCTAAAACAAGAACAACGGAGAAAACTCATGGCGGCAATCGACAATACAACCACGGGCAGTGCGCCCAACCGCGGGATTACCAAGGAGGAACGTAAAGTCATCTTTGCCTCGTCCTTGGGCACCGTGTTCGAGTGGTACGACTTTTACCTGTATGGCTCCCTCGCCGCGATCATCGCCAAGCACTTCTTTGCCGGCGTCAACGAGACCACGTCCTTCATCTTCGCTTTGCTCGCGTTCGCCGCAGGCTTTGCAGTACGCCCCTTCGGCGCGATTGTTTTCGGCCGGTTGGGTGACATGATCGGACGCAAACACACCTTCCTCATCACCATTGTGATCATGGGTGTGTCCACGGCGGTGGTGGGCTTTTTACCGGGGTACGCGACCATCGGGGTGGCGGCGCCGATTATCCTCATCACCCTGCGCTTGCTGCAGGGCCTGGCCCTGGGTGGCGAATACGGCGGTGCGGCGACTTACGTGGCCGAACACGCGCCAAAAGGCAAACGCGGTTACTTCACCTCATGGATCCAGACCACCGCGACCCTCGGTCTGTTTCTGTCATTGCTGGTGATCCTGGCCTGTCGCACAGCGCTGGGCACTGAAGCCTTCGAAGCCTGGGGCTGGCGGATCCCGTTCCTGCTGTCGATCCTGCTGTTGATCATCTCGGTGTACATCCGCCTGCAACTCAACGAGTCACCGGTGTTCCTGAAAATGAAGGCTGAGGGCAAATCCTCCAAGGCGCCGCTGACCGAATCTTTCGCCCGCTGGGACAACCTCAAGATCGTCATCATGGCCCTGCTCGGCGGCACTGCCGGGCAAGCCGTGGTCTGGTACACCGGGCAGTTCTACGCGCTGTTCTTCCTGTTGCAAACATTGAAAATCGAACCGCAGACCGCCAACCTGCTGATCGCCGGCTCGTTGCTGATCGGCACGCCGTTCTTCGTGATTTTCGGCAGCCTGTCCGATCGGATCGGCCGCAAAGGAATCATAATGGCCGGCTGCATCCTCGCGGCGCTGACGTATTTCCCGATTTTCAATGCGCTGACCCAGTACGGCAATCCCGATGTGTTCGTCGCCCAGGAGAAAAACCCGGTCACGGTGGTCGCCGATCCTGACCAGTGTTCGTTCCAGTTCGACCCGGTGGGCAAGGCCAAATTCACCAGTTCCTGTGACTTGGCCAAGACCGTGCTGGCCAGACGGGCGATCCCCTATAAAAACGAGAAGGCCGAGCCGGGCACTGTGGCGCAGGTGCGGATCGGTGAGAAGGTGATCCAGAGTTTCGAGGGCACCGGCATGCCGGCCGCCGACTTCAAGGCGAAGAACGATGCATTCACCGCCTCGCTCGCTACCGCTCTGAAGGAGGCCGGCTACCCCGAAAAGGCTGACCCGGCCAAGACCAACTATCCGATGGTGTTGTTGCTCCTGACCATTCTCGTCATCTACGTGACCATGGTGTACGGCCCGATCGCCGCGTGGCTGGTTGAACTGTTCCCGGCACGTATCCGCTATACCTCGATGTCGCTGCCGTACCACATCGGCAACGGCTGGTTTGGCGGATTCCTGCCGACGGTGGCCTTCGCTATGGTGGCAGCCACTGGGGATATCTATTACGGCCTGTGGTATCCGATCGTGATCGCAGTGATGACGGCGATTCTGGGGATTTTCTTCATGCCGGAAACCAAGGATCGGGAGATTCATCACACCTGAAACCGGCACAACACAACCCTTGTGGGAGCACGGCTTGCCGGCGATGGCGGACGGGAGATCGCCATCGCGAGCAAGCTTTGCTCCTACGGGGGATGTCGGTGTGTTTTCAGGTGCGTTTGGGTAGTTCGATCAACACTTTCAACCCGCCCCACTCGCTCACCTGCAAGCGCATCACCCCGCCCCAGGTGTCGACGATATCGCGCACAATGCCCAGGCCCAGGCCATGCCCATCGGCCTGTTCATCCAGCCGTGCGCCGCGGCTGAACACCTGATCGCGCCTGTCTTCGGGAATGCCCGGCCCGTCGTCTTCGACAATCAGCTGAAAACTTTCTGCAGCCTCGACCACACTCAATCGGACTTCGGCATCGGCCCATTTGCAGGCGTTGTCCAACAGGTTGCCGAGCAGTTCCAGCAGATCCTCGCGATCCCATGGCAGTTGCAGCCCGGCCGGGGCGCGATAGCTCAGGTTCAGATGTTCGCCGTGAATCATGTTCAATGTCGCCAACAACCCCGGCAGTTCGGCGTCGCAGTCAAACAGTGCGCCCGGCAGTGCATCGCCGGCCAAGCGAGCGCGATTGAGTTCACGATTGAGCCGCTGTTGCACCTGTTCCAGTTGTTCCTTGAGCACCTTGCGCAGTTGCGGATGCGCGTCGAGCTGTTCGCTCGAGGCAAGACTCAACAGCACGGCCAATGGGGTTTTCAAGGCGTGACCCAGATTGCCCAAGGCATTGCGCGAGCGCTTGAGGCTGTCTTCAGTGTGAGCCAGCAGGTGGTTGATCTGCGCCACCAGCGGCTCCAATTCCACCGGTACCTGCTCATCAAGTTGCGAACGCTGGCCCTGTTGCAGTTGCGCGATCTGTTCGCGGGCCTTTTCCAGCGGGCGCAAGGCGCGACGCACAGTGACCCGTTGCAACAGCAGGATCAGCAGCAACCCCGCTAGCCCCAGTCCGAGCCCGACCTGCTGCATCCGCTGGAAGCTCTCGCGCACCGGCGTGTAATCCTGCGCCACACTGATGGAAATCGACTGGCCGAGGCGCCGATAGTCGGAACGCAGCACCAGCAATTGCTGCCCTTCCGGCCCCAGTTGCAGGTTGCTGTGCAGGCCGGGATGATCGAGGCGCGGCAGCTCCTGATCCCACAATGAACGGGAGCGCCAATGACTGTCGGCAAAATCGATACGGAAATAATGACCGGAAAACGGCCGTTGATAGGCTGGAGACAAGCGCCGCTCATCCAGTTGCAAGCCCTGCGGGCCACGCACCAGCGCCACCAGCAGGCTCTCGCTGTCGTTGCGCAATCCCGCCTCGAGGTAGCGCTGCAAGCCCATTTCAAACAACCACAGACTGGTTTGCGCCAGTATCAGGCCGACAATCACCATGACGCTGATCAGGCCAAGGCTCAAGCGCCGCTGGATCGACCTCACCTGGCTTGCCCGCCGAACAGGTAACCCTGGCCGCGACGGGTTTCGATCACACTCTTGCCGAGCTTGCGCCGCAGGTGATTGACGTGAACTTCCAGCACGTTGGAATCGCGCTCGGTTTCACCGTCGTAGAGGTGTTCGGCGAGGTGGCTTTTGGAAAGGATTTGCTCGGGGTGCAGCATGAAATAACGCAGCAAGCGGAACTCGGCTGCGGTGAGCTGGACCTCGGCGCCATCGCGTGTGACGCACTGACGGCCCTCGTCCAGATGCAACCCGGCAGCCTTGAGCGTCGGTTGATTGGCCTGGCCGTGGGAGCGACGCAACAACGCCTGAATGCGTAAATGCAGCTCTTCGGGATGGAACGGTTTGGTCAGGTAATCGTCGGCACCGGCCTTCAGGCCTTCGATGCGTTCAGCCCAGGAACCGCGTGCGGTGAGGATCAGCACTGGCGTAGCCAGACCTGCGGCGCGCCATTGAGCCAGCACGTCCAACCCCGGGACGCCCGGCAAACCGAGGTCGAGGATGATCAGGTCATAGGGCTCGGTACTGCCCTGATGCAGCGCGTCGCGACCATCGGCCAGCCAGTCCACGGCGTACCCTTGGCGATTGAGGCCGGCCATCAATTCGTCGGCCAGGGGCACGTGGTCTTCCACCAGGAGCAAACGCATCGGTCAGTCTTCCTTGTCTTTCAGTAATCGGCCGGTGGCGGCGTCAAGGTCAAGCTCGCGCACCACGCCTTCAGTAGTGAGCAACTCGACTTCGTAAATATAGATGTCGTGCTTCTCTTCGAGCTCAGCCTCCAACAGTTTGGCCTCGGGGTAGCGGTCCAGCGCCTGTTGCAACAATTGCTCGAGCGGCAGGATCACCCCCTGTTGGCGCAGGCGCAGGGCTTCGTCCTGATCGAGGTCACGAGCCATGGCCACCGAACAGAAAGCCAGCAGCACCAGCGCCAGTCGACTGCCGGCGCGCCGTGTTGTAAAGGAAAGCAACGTCATTACGAATCCTGATGATCCTTGAGAACCTGCCCGCTGACAGCGTCTAATTCCAGATCCCAATCGATACCCTGCGAGTCGCGCAGTTCAATCTGGTAGATGTACTTGCCGTACTCTTCTTCCAGCTCGGTTTCAGTGATAGTGGAACCCGGGTGCCTGGTCAACGCGGTGGCATTGAGTTTCTCGAAAGACACAATGGTACCAGCGTCGCGCAGCCTCAAGGCTTCATCCGGCCCCAGATCGCGCGCGTGGGCGATACTGGCGGTCAGGCTGATGATGGACGCGGTGAACAGGGCAGTCAGGGTTTTCATGGGTGTCTCCGTATTCTTTTAGGTGTTGCCTACGGGGGCCACGTTAGCGATAAGAACTTAATTGAAACTGAATTGCCATCATTGGCCACAGCAACACAAAACCTGTAGGAGCACGGCTTGCCGGCGATGGCGCCCAGGAGATCGCCATCGCGAGCAAGCTTTGCTCCTACGGGTTTGGCGCAAGCTGTTACATAATTAACTGTTGCCAGACACAGAGGCCGGTATGACCGCCATCCACATCAAGTTTCCCTCCCTGACGCTCAAGGCCGGGCCGCGTGCCTTGGCGCGCATCCGTGAAAACGGGTTGCAGGCTGCCGATGTCGGCACGTTGCCGGGCGCTGCCGGTGGCCCCAAGGCATTGGGGATTCAGGGGCTGGACCTGGCGTTATTCGGCCAATGGTTGCCGACGGCGCCCCGGGAGCGCTCGCTGATCGGTGCATCGGTGGGTTCCTGGCGCTTCGCCAGTGCCTGCCTGCCAGACGCCGCCGAAGGCATCCGCCGACTTGGCCAGCTCTACACCGAGCAGGATTTCGCCAAGGGTGTGACCATGGCGCAAATCAGCCAGAGCTCGCGGCGCATGCTCGATGACTTGCTCGACGGTCACGATGCCGCCCTGCTCGCCAACCCCCATTACCGCCTGAACGTCATGGTGGTCAAAAGCCACGGCCTGCTCGCGGATGACCATCGCGGGCGTCTGGGCCTTGGCCTGTCGTCGGTGATTGCCGATAACCTGCGCGGCCGCGCGCGGCTGTCGCGGCACTTCGAACGGTTGATCATCCACGATCCGCGCCTGGCGCCGCCGGTCAATGCGCTGAATGACTTCCCGTCACGTTTCGTCGCCCTGGATGCCGGGAATCTGCGCCAGGCCTTGCTAGCCTCCGGATCGATCCCGATGGTGATGGAAGGCGTGCGCGATCTGCCGGGTGCCGGCGCCGGGACGTTCCGCGACGGCGGCTTGCTCGACTATCACCTCGACCTGCCCTACAGCGGCGATGACATCGTGCTCTATCCGCATTTCACCGACCGGGTGATTCCCGGCTGGTTCGACAAGACGCTGCCCTGGCGCCGCGCCTGCCCGGCACGCCTGCAAAATGTCTTGCTGGTGGCGCCGTCGAAGGAGTACCTGGCGCGTTTGCCCTACGGCAAACTGCCGGACCGCAACGACTTCAAACGCTTCATGGGCGACGCCCCGAGCCGGCAGAAATACTGGCGCGCGGCGATGGATGAAAGTCGGCGCCTGGGCGATGAGTTTCTCGAACTGGCCGCCAACGGTCGCCTTGGCGAGCGCTTGCTGACCCTTTAGTCAGGACAAGCTGTTAAACTCGCCGCCTGCCCGAATCGCTGCGGCGAACGCCATCTGAACAGAGCTGAAAACACTGTGGAAATTTTCAAAGAGTTTACTTTCGAATCCGCCCACCGCCTGCCCCACGTCCCGGACGGCCACAAGTGCGGCCGCCTGCATGGTCACTCGTTCAAAGTGGCGATTCATCTGAGCGGCGACCTCGATCCGCACACCGGCTGGATCCGCGATTTCTCCGAGATCAAGGCGATCTTCAAGCCGCTGTACGAACGCCTGGACCACAACTATCTGAACGACATTCCCGGCCTGGAAAACCCGACCAGTGAAGTGTTGGCCAAGTTCATCTGGGCCGAAATGAAACCTCTGCTGCCGGAACTCAGTGCGATCCGCATCCACGAGACGTGCACCAGCGGTTGCATCTATCGCGGCGAGTAAACCTGCCAATGGATGCACAACCCTGTAGGAGCGAGCCTGCTCGCGATGGACGTCTAGACACCGCGGTTTTCCAGATACACCACGTTATCGTTAACGTCTTTCGCGAGCAGGCTCGCTCATAAAGTGGTTATGCGTTTCGTCAGTGATACAAAAAACAGCCTTCAACGGCTGTTTTTTTATGCCTATGCTTTTTGGCTCGCACCTGCCAAGAGGACACGTCCATGACTGAATGGCCACTGGCTCAAACCTACCGCTTCAAAGGGCACTCCGTTCGCTATGCCGTTCGCGGCGATGGCCCGCCGCTGGTGTTCGTGCACGGCACACCCTTCTCTTCTTATGTATGGCACCGGATTGCGCCGCATTTCATCACCACGCACCGCATTCACTACTTCGACCTGCTGGGCTACGGGCTATCCGAGAAAGTTGAGGGTGACGTTTCATTGGGCGTGCAGAACGAATTACTGGCGCAACTGTTGGAACACTGGGGCCTGGATAACCCCGATGTGGTGGCCCATGACTTTGGCGGCGCGACCACCCTGCGTGCGCACCTGCTCAACGGCAAGGATTACCGCAGCCTGACGCTGATCGACCCGGTCGCGCTGACGCCCTGGGGCTCGCCGTTCGTGCAACACGTGCGACAGCATGAAGCGGCGTTCAGCGGATTGCCCGACTACATTCAGCGAGCCATCGTGCCGGCCTATATCCGCGGGGCAATCAAACGCGACATTCCGGACGACGAACTCGCACCGTACGTGCAACCCTGGCTGGGCGACCCCGGGCAAGCGGCCTTTTACCGGCAGATCGCTCAGATGGACGAACGCTTCACCCGCGAAGTCGAAGGCTTCTACCCGACGATGCGCTGCCCGGTGCTGATCCTGTGGGGCGAGGACGATCAGTGGATTCCCATCGAACGCGGGCGAGCCTTGCAACAGATGATCCCGGGCGCACAGTTTCACGCGGTTCCCAACGCCGGTCATCTGGTGCAGGAAGATGCTCCTGAGGCCGTTGTCGCGGCGTTGATGCGATTTTTGCCACTGGCGGGGATTGCCATCACCGAGCTAACGTAAGGACATTGACAACCGAACCTCTAAAAGGACTCTCCTGATGCACATCATCAATGCCAGGTTGCGCAACCAGGAAGGCCTGCATGAGTTGCACCTGGAAAACGGCCTGATCAGCAACATCGCCCGCCAGACCGAAGCACCTACCCTGGGGCCAGACGATCTGGATGCTGGCGGCAACCTGGTCATACCACCCTTCGTCGAGCCGCACATTCATCTCGACGCAACCCTGACTGCGGGCGAGCCGCGCTGGAACATGAGCGGTACGCTGTTCGAAGGCATCGAGTGCTGGGGCGAGCGCAAAGCCACCATCACCCAGGAAGACACCAAAACCCGGGCCAGGAAAACCATCCAGAACCTGGCGGCCCACGGCATCCAGCACGTGCGCACACATGTCGATGTCACTGACCCGCAGTTGACCGCCCTGAAGGCGATGCTCGAAGTGCGCGAGGAAAGCCGGCACCTGGTGGACATGCAAATCGTCGCATTCCCGCAGGAAGGCATCGAGTCCTATCGCAACGGCCGGGACTTGATGGAGGAAGCGATCCACATGGGTGCCGACGTGGTCGGAGGCATTCCGCATTTCGAGTACACCCGCGAGCAGGGTGTCAGTTCGGTGAAGTTCCTGATGGACCTGGCCGAACGCACCGGGTGTCTGGTGGACGTGCATTGCGATGAAACCGACGACCCGCACTCACGCTTCCTCGAAGTGCTCGCCGAAGAGGCCCGCAGCCGCGACATGGGTTCGCGGGTCACCGCCAGCCACACCACGGCCATGGGCTCCTACGACAACGCCTACTGCGCCAAACTGTTTCGTCTGCTCGGGCATTCGGGCATCAGCTTCGTTTCATGCCCCACCGAAAGCATCCACCTGCAGGGCCGCTTCGATAACTTTCCGAAACGCCGGGGCGTGACCCGGGTCAACGAGCTGCTCGAAGCCGGCATGAACGTGTGTTTCGGCCAGGACTCGATCGTCGACCCGTGGTATCCGCTGGGCAACGGCAACATCTTGCGGGTACTCGAAGCGGGCCTGCACATCTGTCACATGCTCGGTTACCGCAACCTGCAAAGCGCCCTGGACCTTGTCACCGACAACAGCGCCAAGGCCCTGGCCCTGGGTGACCGCTACGGACTGGAACCGGGCCGGCCAGCGAACCTGCTGATTCTTTCTGCCGAAAGCGATTACGAAGTGATCCGCAGCCAGGGATTGCCGTTGTATTCGGTGCGTGGAGGCAAGGTGTTGATGAAGCGGACGATGCCGGTGGTGGAGTTCAGTGGGGTGGATTGATCTTCCGGTTTAATCAATTACACCCTGGTTATCGCTAGTCGATTTGTCACCGGCTATACACCGTGGCGTAAACTAGCGATAACCTAATGTAAAAAATCAAACCAACAAAAACCTAAGGACAACCATCGAAAAAAACACCACTCCACCTGCAATCCAAGGCGCTATCAACTTTCGCTTAAGATCTAGCGGCAAATTCAACAACTCATCCTTCTCTATAAGACCCCGTTTTTCGCATAGCCGAGGGATCAAAAACATTATTGCAATTGATCCACACCTATGAACCTTTCCAATCAAGCCAAAACCAGAAAACACTTCACGATTGCTTGCAACATATTTACTTTTATCCAAGTAGCTTTCTATTATTTCCGTATATCGAATGGTGAATATAAATATCCACACCAACACCAAAAACATCAAGAATATTAAAAATATTGCAGTAAAACCCAATACAATCCTCATTATTGAAGATACTCATAAATTATGTCACCGCCCATCCCACCTATATTTCCACCGATTGCTCCTCCTGCCCAACCGCCTACTCCACTCCCTACCACCATACAAGCTAGTGCACCGGCCCCGCCGGTAGCGACCCCGAAGGCAACAGCGCATCCGATTGAAGTTACGTAACCTCCAACAAACCCGCCGAAAGATCCACCATACAGGCTGCCCGACAACTTCCCTCCTTCTAGATACTTAGCTTTCCTGCATTGCTCTTCACGCCCAGTCGTGCATGCCTCATAAATTGAGGCACCTGTTGCAGTTACACTCAGGCCGACCCCCAGATAGGTCCCTTTTTTCATGAGGCTGGATGCTTTCGCCACGCCATTAATGGTTTCGGCATAGCCGGCTATGGTCCCCGTATGCAGGTAACTTTTGGTGGAAATGCCCAGCATGTCCTTGATCGAGCCTTGGTTACGCAAACCGGAGCCAAATCGGGCAAAGCTTCTCAACTGATGATCAAGCTTCTCAAATAGAGCCTTACGCTTTGTATAAAAGGCATCTCGACTCTCAGCGCCACCCTGTCTCAATAAATCACCATGAGCGCTTTCGATTTTTTCCAGGGTTGTCTTGATGCCATCAAGGTGTTTGCTCCAGGCACCACCCACCGCGCCAATCCCTATGGATGAATAACCAAGCATTCTTGTCAAAAGTTCGTGATTTTCAACTATGAAACCATCGCTCTGCATTCCATTTGTCATAATCGCCAAATGGACTTCCAACGCTTTGCGCATATAAAACGCTTCTTCGGCCGTACACGACGCTACTGATTCATCACCTACTATTACTATTTCACCGGGCAACACCACTGTATTGATAATGTGAGAATTCAACACATCAAACTTGATACTGGATTTTTGCCCAAGATTCAACTTTGACTTTAAATACGAATAGGGCTGCACATGCTCATTGATAAAAATGTAGGCCTTTGACATCAGCTAAACCTCACGAGCATTTCTTATTAGCAATACGATCCCACCCACCGGCCACGTTTCCGCCGCCTGCGCCGTCTGTACGCTTTTGCTGGGTGTAGATCGTTCTTATGCGCCCGTAATCTAGACTGATACTTTCGGTAGGTATCCCGTCATTTGCTATTTGCGAGTAACTGGAAATGATCACCTCTTCAAGCTGGATCTCGAAGTATTTGAGTTTCTCGCCACCTGCGCGGTGCAAACTTAAAACAACTTCTTTCAGGTGCTCACCCGCGCAACTAGCCTCCAAAAGTTTGCTACTGGATTTATCCAGGGTTTTGGTGAACGTAAAATCGGAAACGGTCGTACGCCCCGAAGAAGCTCCCCCCGCAGAACTGGCCGTAGCCGACGTTCCTTGGTGGGTGCCGAAGCGGTAGCCGGTAATTTCGATCCAGTCACTGTGTTGCTCATCAAGCGCTTCACCCGGGATTCCACTGATTTTCAAAAAAGCGTCAAATGCCATGCCACCGTTCCTTGGCAGTGGAATTGTTCATCAATTCCTTCATGAGCAAAGCTACAACTTTCTCTTTAAACAATGGTTTGACTAACACCCCCTGAGTACTGCGAAAAAGAGCTTTCCTATGCCGCTCTGCCAAATTTCTGTAGGACCTGTCCACATATGCCGGGGTTACTGTGGGCGGCGATTCGATAACGGCGACATAAGATTCAACTAACCAACCGGGCCGTACCAAACAGACTAACCCGACTCAACTTCCCCCGCTCTTCCTCCAGCAAAATCGGCGCAGTACCACCGGGCATCGTCACTTTCACCTCCCCGGCACTCACCCAGCCCACCCGCCAGGCCGCGCACGCCACCGCCGTGGCGCTGGTGCCGGAGGACGCCGTCGGCCCTTCGCCGCGTTCGAATACTCGCGCGATCACTCGCTGCGCGGCATCATGGGCCGCCCATTGCAGATTGATCCCCGCCGGGCACGGTTGTCCTGCCCCGGTGGGCATGGCGAAAGCGATTCGCGTGAGCCCTTCGCCCAATGCGGGTTCACGCATTTGCTCGTTGCTCGGCAGCGCATCCATGTGGTCCACCAGCGTCACACAATGCGGATTACCGACCCGTACAAACTGACTGCGGACCCATGCGCCGTTCAATGCTGCCAACGGCTGTACATGACTCAGCTCACGGCCGTTGAACGTTACACTCTCAACGCCTTGAGCACTGACTGCTTGCGGGCCGAAAGTCGGTTGCCCCAGATCCAGCCAGAAACCCTGCACCCCTTCGACCTGCGCCGCTTTCACCGAGGTTTCTCCCGGTGAAATCACATCGGCCTTGTCGTGATGAACCCTGAGCACGCACGCCTCGTCCCGGGGCAATAACCCTTGGTCACTCAGGGCCTGGGAGAAAATCGTCAGGCCGTTTCCACTGCGTTCGGCGAGGGTGCCGTCGGTGTTGACAATCAACAGATCGAACGGTGGCGACGACTGGAACGGGCCAACCAGCAAGCCATCGCTGCGATGAGCCTTGCTGCCGGTCGGTTGCTCACCCGGTGCCCAGGAACAGCATGCTTCGACGGCTGCCGACGCCCACAATTGGCGGGTTTGCGCGGCGTGGCCGGCTTGATCGGGCACAGCGATGCCCATTTGCCGCAGCGCCTCGGGCGCCGCAACCATGTAGATATTGCCTCGTGCATCGTAGAGCCGAGTCATGTACCAGTCCTGAGTTCAGCCAAAAAAGAGTCTGTACTTTAGGGCCTCACGGAAGACGACAGCAATCGATTGCCCCGTCGAATTGCGGTTACTACGCGCCCGGGGTTTATCGCGAACTGTTGTCGTCACCTGTCATTAATGACAGCAGACAACCTATCCGCACCAGCGCAAAGTTGAATCCTGGCCCTTATTGCCCGGTGACACCATGAAATGGATATCCCTGCCTTTTATTCTGATAACCCTGATTTCAAGCGGTGTGACAATCGCCGATGAGCCGGTGCGCAATGGCGGTGGCGAGGAAATCCTGTTGCAAGGGTTTCACTGGAACTCCAGCCGCAACCCGACGGAAAAGTGGTACGCGGTACTGACACGCATGGCGGGTGGGATTGGTAGCGATGGCTTCACCGCCGTGTGGATGCCACCTCCCTGGAGCGATGTTTCCCAGTGGAAAACCCTCTCGGCCGAAGGTGGAGGTGAAGGCTATTTCTGGCACAGTTTCGATAAGGGCAGCCGCTACGGAAGCGATGCACAACTTCAGCAGGCTGCCGGGGCGTTAAGTCAGGCCGGCGTGAAAGTGGTGTACGACATCGTGCCCAATCACATGAACGATAAAGACGTTTATTCACTATTTCCCAGAGGGCGAAATGAGTGGCGTCACGACTGTGCGCAATGTGACGAAGGCGATGCTTTCATGGACGGCGCGGCCGATCTGAATACCGCCAACACAGAGGTTTTCACCGCTTTCGAAAAGGAACTCATCAACCTGCGCGACCATTACGGTGCCAAAGGCCTGCGCTTCGACTTCGTCCGCGGCTATGCACCGGAAACGGTTGATCGGTGGATGAGGGCCTTTGGCGACCAACAGTTTTGCATCGGTGAAATGTGGAAAGGCCCAGGTGAGTACCCTGAAGGTGACTGGCGTCATAAGGCCAGTTGGCAAGATGCACTCAAGGACTGGGCAGACCGCTCGCACTGTACGGTCTTCGACTTTGCCCTCAAGGAACGCATGCAAAACGGTTCGCTCGCCCAATGGCGAGACGGGCTCAATGGCAACCCGGATCCCGCATGGCGCAAGATTGCCGTAACCTTTGTCGACAACCATGACACTGGCTACTCACCGGGTCCGAATCAAGGACAACATCACTGGCCGTTGCCAGAAGAGCGGCGTAATCAAGCCTATGCCTATATCCTCAGCAGCCCTGGTACACCCGCGGTGTACTGGCCGGACATGTACGACTGGCAACGTGGCGACTTGATTCGCCAGCTGATCAGGCTACGTAAGGAGGCTGGCATCAAGGCTGACTCCGAGATCCGTTTTCATCCGCAGTATTCCGGAATGGTGGCCACCACGACAGGCATTCTGAAAAGCCTGGTTATCGCGCTGGATTCGGATTTCACGAACCTGCCACAAAACCTGGGCCAACCAGCGCTGGCAGCGGACGGCGATAAAATCCGCATCTGGAGTACGCCTTCTGAGCAACCGCCCATAGGCGTTCATTTCAATTGCGACTACGCCCCCACCTCCGTCGACCAAACCGTTTATGCCGTGGGCTCATCTCTTGAACTGGGTGCATGGGACCCGCGCCATGCCATCGCCTTGACGCACAACCCCCAAGAGAACCGCTGGACGCGAGTCATCGAGTTGCCGGCGCATCAGGTCATCGAATGGAAATGCATCATGCGCAACAGCAATTCGCCTGACTCCGTGCGTTGGCAACCGGGTCCGAACGTCAGCTTCACCAGTGGCGAAGTCAGCGTAACCCGAGGAACGTTTTAGCCTGCTGGGCCAGCGGTTGTGAGCAGCCTTCAGGGTCGCGACAGGTGAACTGATGTGCAAGGATGGCGGTCTGCACACAGTCAGTCACCTGCGTTACCAAGGACTTTTCATGACCGCCATCAATACCCCACCGCTCTTCGTTCCCGGGCGCATGGAACAAATGTCCACGCGCGTCGCTTTTTTCATCGCCGGGTTCGGCATCGCCGCGTGGGCACCGCTGGTGCCGTATGCCAAGGCGCGGGCCGGGCTGGACGAAGGCACGTTGGGTTTGTTGCTGCTGTGCCTGGGGGTGGGTTCGATTCTGGCCATGCCGATGGCTGGGATCCTGGCCACGCGCTTCGGTTGCCGCAAAGTGGCGACCGGCGGGACGCTATTGATCTGTGCAGCGCTGCCGCTGCTGGCCACGGTGTCGTCGATTCCGGCCCTGATCGGCGCGCTGTTCATGTTCGGCGCCGGCCTCGGCACGGTTGATTCGACAGTGAACCTGCAAGCGGTCATCGTCGAACGTGCCAGCGGCAAGAACATGATGTCGGGGTTCCACGGTTTGTTCAGCCTGGGCGGAATCGTCGGCGCGGCAGGTGTCAGTGCTTTGCTCGGCCTGGGGTTGTCGCCGCTCGGTGCGATGCTGGTGGTGGTCGCTTTGCTGTTGGTCGCCCTGCTGAAGGCCGTACCACACATGTTGCCCTATGGCAGCGACAGTTCAGGGCCGGCGTTTGCCGTTCCCCATGGCATCGTGCTGTTCATCGGCGGCATGTGCTTCATCGTCTTCCTCGCCGAAGGCGCGGCACTGGACTGGAGTGCAGTGTTCCTGGCGCAGGAGCGCGGGATCGATACGGCCTATGCGGGGCTGGGGTATGCGGCGTTTGCCCTGACCATGACGGTTGGACGCTTGACCGGTGACAAAATCGTGCGGCGGCTGGGCGCGACACGGGTGATCGTGTTCGGAGGGCTGACTGCGGCGGCCGGGCTGTTTCTGGCGACATTCGCCCCGAGCTGGGAAGCGGCGTTGGCCGGTTATGCGTTGCTCGGTGCAGGATGCTCGAACATTGTCCCGGTGCTGTACACCGCCGTGGGCAAACAGACCGTCATGCCGGAAAGCATCGCCGTGCCGGCCATTACCACGCTGGGTTATGCCGGGATTCTTGCCGGGCCTGCGGTGATCGGCTTTGTCGCCCATGCCGCCAGCTTGAGCTTTGCCTTTGGGTTGATGGCGTTGTTGCTGGTGGCGGTGGCGATTGGCGGGAAGGTATTGAAGGTGTGAGCCACTTGTTTACGATAAGTGGTCAATCTTCTGCTCACTTTACTGTCAACTTTGTCAGTAGACCGAGGCCGCAAAAAAATCACACCATAAGTTGAGTTTCCTCAACTTATGGATGAATCATGAAAGCTCTCTTCCTTGACTGGTTAGTGCCGATCGTACTCTTGATAAACATGAGCGCCTGCTCTGTGCTCCCACAATCCATAAGTCGCGACTGGGGAGAAGGAACACCCGACTTCGCGCCGGCACAGCCCTTGGGCAACGTAAACGGTCAATACGATCACTGGCAGTCGATTGGCCGTGTGACGGTGGAAAACGGTATGACCTGTACGGGTTCGTTGATTGACACGCGCCAAACAGTCGATCAGCGGGATAGTCCAGCCTATGTATTGACATCCGGACACTGCACCAACCTGGACTCCAACGTGGTTCTGGTAGACGAAGATGCAACTGGAAAAGTTACTTTCAACTTCTTTGCAGATACCATCGAGTTCACCAAATCGTACCCCGTTAAACGAATCAATTGGAGCACTATCCGAGGGCAGGATATTTCGATTCTTCAACTTGATCGTACTATTGGACAAGTGATTAGCGATGGTATTCAGCCATTAAAATTGGCAACCAGTCTGCCCGCGGAGTCTGGTGTATTGATAGTTGGAGCACCTCTACAACGCCACATTCAACGAATGGCCTGCCCGCGCGAGCACTCGACCGGCATTGTTGAGGGCCTATGGGCATGGCAGGATCAACTCAGCAATCGATGCCTGGATGTCATGAGCGGCATTTCAGGATCGCCGGTACTAGGACGCTTCAACAATGAAATTCTTGCAGTGGTGGGCACGACCACACAAGGCAGTGGGCATTCGCGATGCAGCAGCGGTGCACCCTGCGAAGTCATGGACGGCAAGGTAAGTAAAAAGTTGAATACCAATTACTCCACGTCGGCAATCGGCTTACAAGCGTGCTTTAACCAGGGACGGTTTGACCCTCTCAACCCATCCTGCTCTGTAGGCCCGAACTTCAAGTTTTCAGCCACTCCACCCGTGAACACTTTCATTAAGCTTGAGCGTGATCACTCCGGAGCCGTCATACCATGGCTTTGGACCCAGCCCTTCGCTGTGGATAGTCCTTATTACCGATACAAGTTCACGCGAACAATTAATGAATGTGGAGTGCCAACGGGTTACAGCGAGGCAATTTCCAGCAATACAAGCGGCGAGAACAAGCTGAGTCGAGAGTTGCACGACGGTGCCGGCATGTATTTGCTATGCATTATGGGGCAGGAGCACAAAATCGGCGCGCCGGGTCAATGGGATGCGCGTAATGCACGAGTTTACTGGCGATGGATGCTTGAGGGGCCGAGCCAGCTCACCCCTATTTATTCTATCAGTCAAAACCAGAACGACCCGTCAGAGTATACAGTGAGAGCTTTTCCGGTCTCTCCCGATTTGGATGCTTATTCGTACCAATACAAGGTAGTTTCACGCGAAAAAACTGACTGTCTGGACCAGCAAGGTTACAAGAGGGTACAACCATCAATCGGCGTTTTTACTGTTGATGTAACAAACGGCCCGGTGAAAGTTTGTCTTAAAACTAATGATCTGGCAGGAAACCCTTCTCCTATCGTTGATTTCCAGCTTCCCGAATAAGCAAGGATATGTTCCCGCAGTTTGATAATCTGCGGGAACCATCAGGAAAGCATCACTTAGTAAGATTAAAAGCCAACACTGGCCTGCACGAAAAACGTACGCGGCGCGCCAACGTACATGCCCGAGTTATTGTCGCTGGAGCGAGTGAAGTACTGCTTGTCGAAGATGTTTTTCACCCCCGCGCCCAGCTTCAGGTTCGACACCTGCGGACCGAAGTCATAACCGCCACGGACGTTCCAGGTGACGTAGCCCGGAATGTCACCGTACTGACCATCGGCCGTGCCCTCGGTGATGTAGTTGTTGCTGAAGCTGCCGTCGGCGTTCACCGCAACACCCGGTGAGCGCTGTTTGGACTGGGCAAAGGCGTCGATATTGTAGGTCCAGCGATCAATGTCGTAACGCAGCCCGGCGGTGGCCACCTGACGCGAATAGAACGGCAGGTCACGCCCCTCGAAATCCGGGATATCGCCTTCATAGACGGCACGGGTGTAGGTGTAGCCGGCATTCGCTGTCAGACCGGCCAGACGCGGGTCCAGTGCCGCCATGTCGTAATGCACCGATGCTTCGATCCCCTGGTGGGTCGTTGCGCCCAGGTTGGTCCAGCCCGCATCGTTGCTGATGTACTGCAACTCTTTATCGAAGTCGATGTAGAACAACGTCACTTCGCCGCCCCACACGTCATCGTTGTAGCGCGTGCCGATTTCATAGGTCTTGGCTTTTTCCGGCTCCAGACCATTGGCAGTGCTGTCGCCCGTACCACCCTGACCGAGCTGGAAATACTGCAGGCTGCCGAACGAAGTTTCATAGTTGGCGAACAGTTTCCAGGCATCGGAGATGTGATACATCACGCTCAGCGCTGGCAGCGGTTCGTTGCTTTCGATGCTGCGTTTCTTTTCCGGTACGGGCCGGCCGGCCGTGTCGAGTACCGGGCGGTCGTGCCAGTCGGTACTGATATGTTCAAAGCGAATACCGGGAGTGACGGTCCATTGGCCGACATCGATCTTGTTGTCGATATACACCGAGTTGGCTTCGGTGCCACCGGTTCGGTCCTGATAGACATGCCCGTCCGAACCTGGACGTACCACCGGCTCGTTGCTGCTGTTGAGCCCCAGGCGGCTGGCCTCTTCGTGCATGGCTTCTTTCAGGTAGCGATAACCGACACTGACTTCCTGGGTGGTCGGGCCGACATCGAACACATGGGATACACGCGGTTCGATGCCAAAGGTGTAGTAGGTACGCGGGAACGAGCCGATGGTTCTCTGATCGCGGGCGGCGATATTACTGCCGCGGAAACTGTCGGTGTAGTACGTCAGCACTTCGGCCTGAGTGCGGTCGTCGAGTTGGCGGACCCATTTGAACGACACGTCCTTGCGACGGCCACTGAAGCTGTCGTTGTTCCGGTCGGACTGGAACGGGTCAGCGTCGTACTGCGCCTGGGTCAGGCCGCCGGGCATGTCGGCGCTGGCGTCGTAGTAGTGAAAATTAAGACTGAAATCGTCGTAATCCGTAGGTGCCCAATGGGTCTTGAGGATCACGTCGTCGATGTCGTTGCCGTTGTTGCGCTCACGGTAGCCGTCGCCGTTCACCCCGGAGTACAACAGCGCCACGCCCATGCCGTTGTCCGCGGTGCCGCCGGCAAATACCGTGTCGATATGCTTCCAGCCACCGTGCTGGGACGTTTCCAGGGTCGTGCCGATTTCCGCAGAGGCTTGTTCAGGGATCGCACGGGTCACGAAATTGATCACACCGCCCACGTTCTGTGGTCCGTAGCGCACGGAGCCGGCCCCGCGCACCACGTCGATGCTGTCGAGGTTGCCGGAGGAAATCGGTGCCATGGACAGCTGCGGTTGGCCGTAAGGCGCGAACGCCGCAGGCACGCCGTCGATCAGCACAGTGGAGCGCGGCGACAGGCGCGACGTCAGGCCGCGAACACCAACGTTCAGGGAAATGTCGCTGCCACCGGTACCGTTGGCGTCCTGCACTTGCACGCCCGGCACACGTTTCAGAACGTCGCCGACGTTCATCGCACCTTGCTCGACCATCGCTTCGCGGCGGATCACGGTCCGCGCGCCCGGGTGATTCTGCACCACGGCGGCGTCGGCATCATCGAGCCAGTCACCGACCACTTTGATGTCGGTCACGCCCAATTCCAGCGGCCCTTTTGCAGCCGCCGCTGGCGCCGGCAACAAGGTGACCGAGCCTTCGTCGATCTGGTACTGCAGGCCGCTGCCCTGCAACAGCTGACGCAGCGCCTCTTCCGGGGAAATATTGCCCTCCACCGCCGGAGCCTGTTTGCCGGCCACCAGTTCAGGGCTGAAAAAAACCTGCAACGACGTTTGCTGGCCCAGCTCACTCAAGGCCTGACCCAGTGGCTGCGCCCTGATTTTAATGGCGTCGGCCGCGAAGGCCTGGGGCATCGCAACGTTGATCGCCAGTGCGAGCGCCAAGGGCAACCAAGGGAGATTGTTGTTTTTAGCGGCGGATTTTTTCACGTCAAACGGCGTCCTGTGAATCGCAAGAGTGTGCGCTTGTTAATGCAAACCAGTTGCAGTTGAACAGGAAGACGATGAACTCGAAAAAAACCTGAATTTTATTTTGAAATTATTTCCTGACTGCCGTCATCGAGGGTACGTACGGCCACCGGAAGTATGCTCGGCAAGGCCTTGAGCAGCGCATCGGTGTTGTCGGACTTGAACACGCTGGTCAGACGCAGATCGCCGACTGCGCGGCTGCCGACCTTGAGCGGCGTCTCGCGATAGCGCGAGACTTGCTCGGCGACATCGACCAGCCTGGCGTTGTTGAAGACCAGTTTGCCGTTGCGCCAGGCGGTCAGTTCGGCCGGGTTGACCGCATAGGCCGCCGCGACTTTGCCGTGCGCATCGACGTGGGTGCCCAGGCCAGCCGTAAGGTTGATGAAATCGTTGTCGGCAGCGTCGTGCCCCTGAACCTTGACGGTGCCCTGCTCCACCACGACCCGGGTTTCGCTGGCGCCACGGCGCACATCGAAACGGGTGCCGGTGACCGTGACTTTGCCGTTGCCGGCCTCGACGATGAAGGGTCTGCGGGTGTCAGGCTGGACGCTGAACATCGCCTCGCCTTCACTCAGTTCAACGGTGCGCCGGTCTTTTTCAAATCGCACCTGAATGCGACTTCGGCTGTCCAGGTCGACCACCGAGCCATCCGGCAGCGCCACATGACGGCGCTCGTTCAGTGCTGTGGAGAACTCAGCCGTGTAAGGCGCCGGATGATTCAGGCCACTGAACAAACCCAGCCCGAGCGCTACCGCCAACACGCTGGCGGCAACCGCATAACGCAGCACCGGGCGGCGTTTGTTGCGCGTTGGCGCTTCCTGACACAGCGCTTGCAGACGCGCCGCAGGCACCAGGTCGGCAGCTTTCCACAGCCCCTGGAGCCATTCGAATTCGGTTCGATGTTGCGGGTGTTGGTCCAGCCAGGTTTCGAACTGGCGATGCGTTTGGACATCGACCGCAGGTTCCTGCAATAGCACAAACCACCGCGCCGCTTCATCGCGGACCGCTGTTTGCCCGCACGCACAAGCACGAGTATCCATCATGGAAGTTCCTGTTTGGCTGGGGATGAAAAATGGCCGGCGCTCATGATTGCAGTCCGTCCAGGCGGTCGCGCAGATGCCGCAGCGTGCGGATCATATACTTTTCCACCATGTTCTTGGACAACCCCAGGCGTTCGGCGATTTCAGCCTGGGTCAGGCCTTCGATTTTCTGCCAGACAAACACCTTGCGGCAGTTGATCGGCAATTCGGTGAGCGCGCGCTCGATGGAATCGGCCAATTGGATCGCGTGCATGAAATGCTCCGGGTCGCCGGTTGACGACACACTGAGATCAATCGCCTCTGACTCCATGGCGCCCCGCCGATCCTCACGCCGATAACCGTCCACCGCGATATTGCGCGCGGTCTGGTGCAGGTAAGCCCGAGGTTGCTCCACCGCCGCCGAATTCGCCTCAAGCACCCGCACGAAGGTGTCGTGGGCCAGATCCTCAGCCTGCTGACGGTTTCTCAGGCGACGGGTCCAGGTGCCAACCAACTCTTCGTAATGCTCGAAAAAGCCGTGTCTGCGGGGCAGCTTGGGGATCATTTCGGTGTGCTGTGGAGACGGGGGCGTGAATAGTAATGCTTCCTATTAACCCAAGGCAACGATTTGCAGCTCAGTGGGCAAACAGCCCGCCATCCGCTATCGTCCGGCAGCGTTTGCCCTGCGAGCGCCGGGCAATTGCACACGCGCAATCAGCCCCGCGCCGCTGCGATTGCGCAGTGTCAGCTCTCCGCCTTGTTCGCGAACGATTGCCCGCGCAGCGGACAATCCCAGGCCGACACCGCCAGTATCACGGTTGCGTGAGGTTTCCAGTCGATAAAAAGGCTCGAACACTCGCTCAAGCGCAGACTCGGGAATGCCCGGGCCATCGTCCATGACTTCGATGCAAACCCGCTGCTCATCCTCCATCAGCTGGATGCTCGGCTTACTCGCATACTTCACTGCGTTTTCCAGCAGATTGACCACCACCCGCTTGATCCCGAGCGGGCGGCCGTCGTACACCAGATGGGCCGGGCCAGTGAAATCGACCTCGATACCTTGGTCGCGGAAATCATCGATGATCGTTTGCAGCAACTCCGAGAGATCGAACGCAGTGGTTTGCTCCCTGTGGGTTTCTTCGCGGAAAAAGCCCAGCGCCGCGTTGATCATCGTTTGCATTTCTTCGATGTCACGGACCATTTTGCGCTGCTGCTCCAGGTCGTCCATGAACTCGCTGCGCAGGCGCATCCGCGTCAAAGGAGCCCGCAGGTCGTGGGAGATGGCGGCGAGCATTTGCGTGCGCTCGCTGAGAAAGTGCCGAATCTGCGCCTGCATGGTGTTGAAGGCGATGATGGCCTGGCGAATCTCATGGGGGCCCTCGATTTTGATCGGCGGCGCATGCAAATCCCCGCCGAAGCGGCGCGCGGCGCTGGCAAAGCGTTGCAGCGGGTTGGCCAGTTGCCGGGTGGCAACCCAGGCGACGAGCAGGGTTGCGATCAGACCCAGGGCAATGATGATCGGGATCCGGACATTGGCGTCGAGCCCCCAGCTTCGTTCCGGCGGCGTGAACGACAACCAGCTGCCATCGAGCAACTGCACGAGTGCAACGTAGTGCGCCTGAGGGCTTTCGTCCGGCCAGTCGCCGGGGTTGAAGACTTCTATGTCTCGGGGAGTATCACCCAGCAATTGCTGTAACGGCGAACTGTTCGGCGTCACCTGTTTACCGCCCGAGGGCAGGTGGAAATCGGACCGCTGCGGGTGCCAGTTCACCTCAAGCATCGGGCTGCTTGCCGCAGCGGCCAAATGCGAACGCGAGGCCGCCGGCGCCGCTTCGATTACCCGCACATTCGCCGCCATCTGTTCCAGCAAGCCCGTGCGTTCGATGGGCGGACGGCCCCATGTACCGGCGAGCTGCATGAACAAACCATTGAGTGCCAGCGAAGCGATCATCGCCGCGACGATGGTCAGCGCGATCCGGCTTCTGAGAGTGTCGCGAGGGGCCAGTCGACGGATCACGAGCGGGTTACCCTGGCAGAGAACATGTAGCCGCCGTTGCGCACCGTGCGAATCAGGTCCGGGCGCTTGCTGTCCGGTTCGATCTTGCGGCGCAGGCGACTGACCTGCACATCGATGCTGCGGTCATAGGCATCGTGGCCCTGGCCACGCGCCAGGTCGATCAGTTGTTCCCGGGTGAGAATGCGTTGCGGATGCTCGAGAAAAACCAGCAGCAAATCGAACTCCCCGGCCGACAGCGGAATCATCACGCCCTCGGGTGAGCGCAACTCGCGACAGGTGATATCCAGTTGCCAATCGGCAAAGGTAATGACCGGCCGCGTCGGTTCCTGCCCCAGGCTTTTCTCGCCTGCGCGACGTTGCACAGCGCGCAGACGGGCCAGCAGCTCCCTCGGGTCGAACGGTTTGGTCAGGTAATCGTCAGCGCCCAGTTCCAGACCGATGATGCGGTCGCTCAGCTCGCCCATGGCGGTCAACATGATGATCGGAATTGCCGTTCTCGCCCGCAGCTTCTGGCAAAGACTCAGGCCGCCTTCGCCCGGCAGCATCAGGTCAAGAATGATGATGTCCGGGCGGTTTTTTTCGATCACCGCCCACATGGCGTCACCCTGGGTGGCCAGATCCACTTCGTAGGCATGCTGAACAAAGAACTTTTTCAGCAAGTCCAGGATTTCCACATCGTCGTCGACGATCAGCAGTCTGCTCACGTTCAGGGGTCCATGGGTCGGAAAAGGAGCGTATCTAAAACCATTGCGCGGCCGCGGTCATATATTTCAATCGAGCAACATTTCTACATCCCGGACATTTTTCGGACATACCACCGCAATCCCCCTGCGGCACCCTGCGCGACTTTCAACCCATGAGGTCTTCCATGCAGGGATCGAACAGCACCTACCCGATCGAGGCGGTCGATAGCGCGCATAGCGTGATCCTCAATCAGCGCACAAGTACCCCAGGCGACGACGAACCGATTTTATTCCAGCAGGCATGCCTGGGTCTGACCGACGATCGGACCCACGTTGTACTGCGCCGTTATTACGAGCGCTACAGCCCGACCGACAGCAACTGGGTGGAATACATCCACTCAGTGCCCATTGCCGAATTCACCCACTGGATCATGGCCCATGGCGGCCTGCGTATCGAATGCTCGGAAGAGCTGCCGGGCGGCAGATGATCAGCGGCAAGCCCCTTGCGCAATTCATCCACTCAGGAATCCCTTGATGAGAAAACACTTCTCGCTGCCGCTATTGGCTGCCACCACCCTGGCCCTTGCGGCGTGCAGCAACAAAAAAGTCACACCTGAGGCCTACTCGGGCTTCTTGAAGGACTACAGCGTTTTGACCGAACACCAGTCGCCGTCGGGGCAAACCGTGCTGAGCTGGGTGAGCCCGACACTCAAGGTCCAGCGTTACACGCAGGTGTACATCGAACCGAGCCAGTTCTATCCACAGCCCCTGCCTACTGAGCGAATTCCGCAGACTACGCTCTCGGACACCACCTGGTATTACGACGCCGTGCTCAAGCACGAACTGGGCAAAGTGTTGCCCGTGGTCACGACCCCAGGCCCCAACACCCTGATCGTTCGGCCCGCGATCACCGGCGTCACGGCCAGCACCCAAAGCCTGCGCTACTATGAATGGTTGCCGATTACCCTGGTTGCAGCGGGCGTCAGCACGGCCACCGGGATCCGCGACCAGGACAGTGAAATCGCTACCGAAGTGCTGTTTCTCGATGGCGGGACCAAGGCCGTGGTAGCTGAAGTGGTGCGCAAAGGCACGGGTGTCCCGCTGGAAAACGACCAGCAAGTCATCACGACGGCGAACGTCAAGAGCGTGCTCGATGGTTGGGCCAGCGACCTGCGCAATTCGTACGTGGCGATGCGCAAAAAACAGTAACCCGGCACGCATCCAAAGCAATCTGGCAGGAATCCCAATGCATCCGGCGGCTGGCTGTAGCAAAGTGCAAGAATGCCAGTCACCGGCTTTTCCTCAGGAATGCACACATGTCCAGCACCCACGCATCACCAAAGAGATCACCGCTTGCCCGGCTCGCCCTGGCCATTTCCCTGAGTGCCCTCGGCCTGTCTTTCTGCGCCGGCAATGCCCTGGCCCATGGTGGCCAAGCGGAAATGGTGCCACTGCAGGCGGGTCTTGAAGCGTTTGGGGCCACGGTCAAATGGGACGATTATTCGAACCTGTTCACCATTGCCAAGGATGGGGTCTACCTCAAGGTCAAGCCTGACAGCAAAGTCGCCATGCTCAACGGCAAGCGCATCGAGCTGACGGTGCCGGTGGTGTTCAAGGACCATACGGCGTTCATGTCCAAGGACTTCATCAACCAGGTGTTCCAGTCCGGCCTGGACAAGACCTTCGTTGTCGAAACCCGCCCCAGCCCGCTCAACCCCTTGAGCGCGGCTGAAATCACGGCGGCGGTGGACATCGTCAAACAATCGGAAAACTACAAACCTGGCTTTCGCTTCACCGAAGTCTCGGTCAAGGAACCGCCGAAGGATCAGGTGTGGAACTTCGTCCTTACGGGGCAAAACGTCAGCCAGCCGCGCCAGGCTTCGATCGTGGTACTGGACGGCAAGCATGTGATCGAAGCGTTGGTCGATCTCGACAGCAAACAGCTCAAGTCCTGGACACCGCTGCAAGGCGCCCATGGCATGGTGTTGCTGGACGATTTCGCCACGGTGCAGACCGCCGTGGAAACCAGCCCGGAATACGCGCAAGCCTTGGCCAAGCGCGGTATCACCGATGTGAAGAAGGTCGTGGCGACACCGCTGACCGTCGGTTACTTCGACGGCAAGGACGGCCTGGCGCAGGACAAACGCCTGCTGAAAATCGTCAGCTACCTGAATGTCGATGACGGCAATTTTTGGGCGCACCCGATCGAAGGCCTGGTGGCGATTGTCGATCTGGAACAGAAAAAACTGATCAAGATCGAAGACGACGCGCTGATCCCGGTGCCGATGAAACCGACGCCGTATGACGGACGTGGACGCCAGGCCGTGGCCGTCAAACCGCTGGAAATCATCGAACCCGAGGGCAAGAACTACACCATCAGCGGCAACAGCATTCACTGGCAGAACTGGGATTTCCATGTTCGCCTCGACTCGCGGGTCGGGCCGATCCTGTCCACCGTTACTTACGACGACAAGGGCAAGAAACGCAAGATCATGTACGAAGGCTCGCTGGGCGGGATGATCGTGCCTTACGGCGACCCCGATGTCGGTTGGTACTTCAAGGCCTACCTGGACTCAGGCGACTACGGCATGGGCACCCTGACTTCACCGATTGCCCGCGGCAAAGACGCGCCGCAAAACGCCGTGTTGCTGGACGCCACCATCGCCGACTACACCGGCGCACCAACCGCCATCCCCCGGGCCATCGCGGTATTCGAGCGCTATGCCGGCCCGGAGTACAAACACCAGGAAATGGGCCAGCCCAACCTCAGCACCGAGCGGCGTGAACTGGTGGTGCGCTGGATCAGCACCGTGGGCAACTACGACTACATCTTCGACTGGGTCTTCCAGCAGAACGGCACCCTCGGCATCGATGCCGGCGCCACCGGTATCGAAGCGGTCAAGGGCGTGAAATCCAGGACCATGCACGAAGATACCGCCAAGGAAGACACCCGCTACGGCACTCTGCTCGACCACAACATTGTCGGCACCACGCACCAGCACATCTACAATTTCCGCCTCGATATGGATGTGGACGGCGAGCAGAACTCGCTGGTGGAAGTGAACCCGGTGGTGTTGCCCAACGACCGCGGCGGACCGCGCACCAGCACCATGCAGACCGAGACCAGAGTAGTCACCAGCGAACAGCAAGCGGCGCAGAAATTCGACCCGTCGACCGTGCGCCTGCTGACCAACTTCAGCAAGGAAAACAAGGTCGGCAACCCAGTGTCCTACCAGTTGATTCCGTATGCCGGCGGCACGCACCCGGTGGCCAAGGGTGCCAACTTCGGCAAGGACGAATGGCTCTACCACCGGCTGAGTTTCATGGACAAGCAACTGTGGGTGACGCAGTACAACCCGGAGGAAAAATACCCGGAGGGCAAATACCCGAACCGCTCGGACAAGGACTCGGGGCTGGGGCAGTTCACCCAGGACAACCAGTCCATCGAGAACACCGACAATGTGGTCTGGCTGACCACCGGCACCACCCACATCGCCCGCGCCGAGGAATGGCCGATCATGCCGACCGAATGGGTGCATGTGCTGCTCAAGCCGTGGAACTTCTTTGATGAAACGCCAACGTTGAATCTCAATTCAGCGAAGTAAAACGGTAAGCACATTACCTGTGGGAGCGGGCTTGCCCGCGATGACGGAGTGTCAGTGGACAGCATTGTTGTCTGATACACCGCTATCGCGGGCAAGCCCGCTCCCACAGGGTCAAGCGGTGCTCATGAAATCAGGCGTACTGTTTGCGGTATTCGCCCGGTGCAATGCCGAAGCGCGATTTGAACGCTGTGGAAAAGTAGCTCGAATCGGAAAACCCCCACGAATACCCCAGCACCGACAATTTCTGTTCCTTGCCTGACTGACGCAGGGATTCAGCGCACAGGTCCAGCCGTCGGTTCTTGATGTAGCGCGCCACCACCAGGCCTTTCTTGGCAAACATCCGGTACAGGCCTCGGGTCGACATGCCGACTTCCCGCGCCAGCCATTCCGGGCACAGTTCCTCGGAGCGGATGTTCGCGTCGATAAAGCTCAGGGTCTTGCGGAAGATCCGTTCGTGCGGGTCTGTGCAATCGTCGGTCTGGCTGATGGCCGGACGCAGCAGGCTGACAATTGCTTCCAGGGTCGCTTCACTTTCCTGGCGGCTGAGGTTCTGCTGGCGCGTGGCATCGAGGATCAAGCGATGCGAAAGCATGGCAATGGGCGATGTCGCCGCGATCCGGTGGCCGCACTTGACCTGGTTGAAGCGCAGGGTTTGCTCGACCAGTTGATACGGCAGGATCAACGACAATTGCCGGGAATTTTCGCTGTAGGTGAAATCACTGGGCCGCGAGGCATCGATCAGGGTGATGTCACCGGCGGACAACAGCACCTTGTCGTCGCCCTGGGCCATGCCTGCGGTGCCATCGAGCTGGAACACCGCAAAGTACTTGCCGTCCTCGCCCGCCGCCACTTGTTGCGGCGTGCGGTAGAGCCGAGCCTGGCAAGCATCGACGAAGCTGAGCTTTAAGGCATCGCTGTGGTATTCGCGGATCCGCCCGGCAAAGTCGCTGCCCAGGGGTTGTGCGTTGAAGGCGCCGCAGATCTGGTTGATCTGATGGATCCACTGATCGAACCCGTCCTGGCGCTGTGCGGTTGTAGAAATCATGTCAGGCCTCACGCAGGCTTATTTTTATTGTCTACGCCAATCCACACGACATCGGGATGCTTCTAGTCTCCTGAACCGCACCTTTCCCTGAACAATGACGTGTTACTTGAGTCCGCCAAAACGTCGATAAAAGCTTTCACCGACATCCGGCAACGGACCATCGGCCGTCTCCAGTGCGCTGTTGAGCCACTCTTCGGCCTTGGCGTAAATCAAACGGTAAATATTGCGGCACAACTGCCGGGCCGCACGCCCTTCCCAATCACCGGGCAACAACTCGTCGGGCAATTGCGGGTCGCGCAGCAGCAGTTTGCGGTACTCGTGAATCAGCAGAATCCGTGCCAGGAAGCAGTCCGAGGGTTGCAGGTTCTCCTGCTCGCGAAGCGCTTGCCAGAGCGGTCGGAACAGCTGGATGAACTCGCTGTAATGGGTCGCCAGTTCCTCGATGTTCCAGCTCTCGCGCACTTGCAGGCGCAGGGCCTTGGAGGCCAGCACATCCTGAGCGGTGGTTTCGAAGACGATGGTGTCTTCCTGGGCCCCCAGGTCGAGCAGCGTTGCGTTGATATCGGCACGGTCGCTGCGCGGGCAGGCCAGGACCACTGGCGAAATCGCACCAAAACCTTGCCACTCCAGTTCTTCGCGCACTTGTTTGCGCTTGTCCTGGGTCAACTGCGACAGCATCACCAGGCACCACGAACCGTCCCAGGCCGGCATGCTGGTGCTGTAGACCCGCTTGAACGCCTTGTCGAAACGCCGGCGACCGGTGCCGGTCAGGCTGTAATAGCTACGGCGGCCGACTTTCTCGGCGGTCAGCCAGCCTTCCTTGGTCAAACGGAAAATCGAGGTGCGGATCAGCCGTTCGTTGATGCCGATCGGCTCGAGCAATTGAATCAGGCTGCCCAGCCACACGGTGCCACCGTGGGGCTCGATGGCATCACCGTACAGCGTGATGATCAAGGAACTGGCGCGAATCGGCGTCTGCTCCTGGAAGCGCGTAATCAGATGGTTCAAGGGTGTCAGGGACGACATGGGCGTACCGAGCGAAAAAAGAAAAGGAATATACCGAATGCCGGGGTGTTAATCCCAATCCCTTGCAGGAGCCAGCCTGCAGGGGACCATGTTCACAAAGTGTTGCCTTTGGGGCGAAGGCCGCTGTCGCTGATTCGCGGCCGATCCGGCTCCGGTTCGCTCAGCGGTTCGCAAACCTGCATCTGCTCCAGGCAACGCTGGGCCAGTTGCTGGTATTCGCGCGTTCCCGCCTGCTTCCACGCCACTTCCTGATCGCTGAGGGTGCGCTTGACGCCGGCCGGTGCACCCATCACCAGCGATTGCTCCGGACATTCGAACCCGGCCTTGACGAACGCCGCCGCCGAAACGAAAGAACGCGCACCGATCCGGGCGTTGTCCATGACCACCGCGTTCATCCCCACCAGCGCATCGGCGCCGATCCGACAGCCGTGCAGCACCGCGCCGTGGCCGATGTGGCCGTTGCGCTCGACCACGGTGTCGCTGTCGGGGAAGCCGTGCATGACGCAGGTGTCCTGCAGGTTGGCGCCCTCCTCCAGCACGATCCGCCCGAAATCGCCACGCAGGCTGGCCAGCGGACCGACATAGCAACGCGGGCCGATGATCACGTCACCTATCAATACAGCGGACGGGTGCACATAAGCGCTTGGGTCAACCACTGGAGTCAGGCCATCAAGGCTGTAGCAGGTCATGGCAGGTTCCTTCACAAAGCGATGCAATTAATGACTCATTTTGTATCACATCACTTTTGCAATCACAAAGACTAAAAAGCGTATCACTTGAAACAGCCCTTTCCGACGAATGCCAGCAGGGTCCTAAAATCAACGAATAACCCAATAAAACCGAGTCAAATCACTCACACAGGGCCCCTCAATCGCAGTGACATCAAACCAGAAGACTCTCAATTAAGACACATTATTTCTATTTTCATATTGCTTTTACGTATCACGTTGTAGCTATACTTTGGCAAAACCGGCCCCAGCGGCCGATCCAATAACGAGCCGGCATCACGCCGAGCGTGCACCGTGAGGGCATCCGCCATGCCTCTAACCCTTGCCGTCGAGTTGATCGAGCCTGGCGTCCGCCTGATTACCCTGCAGCGCCCACAAGCATTGAACGCCCTGACCACTGAGTTACTCGGTGAACTGGCCGATGAACTGAATGCTGCGCAAGCCGATCCCGACACCCGCGTCGTCGTACTCACCGGCAGCCGCAAAGCCTTTGCCGCTGGCGCCGACATCAAGGAAATGGCTGAGCGCGATCTGGTCGGTATCCTCGACGATCCGCGCCAGGCATCGTGGCAAGCCATTACCCGCTTCAGCAAACCGCTGATCGCCGCCATCAACGGCTTCGCCCTGGGCGGTGGTTGCGAACTGGCGATGCACGCCGACATCATCATTGCAGGCCTCGACGCCCGCTTCGGCCAGCCGGAAATCAATCTCGGGATCATGCCCGGCGCGGGCGGTACCCAACGCCTGTTGCGCGCGGTCGGCAAATCCATGGCCATGCAAATGGTCCTCACCGGCGAACCGATCGATGCCCGCCAGGCCCAACGCGCCGGGCTGGTCAGCGAAGTGACGCAACCGGAATTCACCGTCGAACGCGCCCTGCACATTGCCCGCAGCATCGCGGTCAAGGCGCCGCTGGCAGTACGCCTGGCCAAGGAAGCCCTGCTCAAAGCCATGGACACCGACCTCGCCAGCGGCCTGCGCTTCGAGCGCCACGCCTTCACCGTGCTGGCCGGCACCCGCGATCGCAACGAAGGCATTGCCGCCTTTCAGGAAAAACGCCTGCCGACCTTTACCGGCCAGTAATCACTGAATTCGAGATCTCCAAGAGAGCGCCAAGACCATGAACTTCGAACACATCCTGTTTTCCATCGAGGCCGGCGTCGCCCTGCTCAGCCTCAATCGCCCGGACCAGCTCAACAGCTTCAACACCCAGATGCATGGCGAGGTCAAAGAAGCGCTCAAACAAGTGCGGCAGAACCCGGACGTGCGGGTGCTGCTGCTGACCGGTGAAGGTCGCGGCTTCTGCGCCGGGCAGGATCTGAGCGACCGCAACGTCGCCCCGGGCAGCGCCGTGCCGGATCTGGGCGAGTCCATCGAGAAGTTCTACAACCCGCTGATCCGCCAGCTGCGCGACCTGCCGATGCCGGTGATTTGCGCGGTCAACGGTGTGGCAGCCGGGGCCGGTGCCAACATTCCACTGGCCTGCGATCTGGTACTGGCGGCGCGCTCGGCGAGCTTCATTCAGGCGTTCTGCAAAATCGGCCTGATCCCTGATTCCGGTGGCACCTGGACCTTGCCGCGCCTGGTCGGCATGGCTCGGGCCAAGGCTCTGGCACTGCTGGGCAACCGCCTGAGTGCCGAACAGGCCGAACAATGGGGCTTGATCTACCAGTGCGTGGACGACGCCGACCTGCGCGAAGAAGCGCTGAAACTGGCCCGCCACCTGGCGACGCAGCCGACCTACGGCCTGGCGCTGATCAAGCGCAGCCTCAACGCCAGTCTGAGCAACAGCTTTGACGAACAGCTGGAACTGGAGCGTGACCTGCAACGTCTGGCCGGGCGCAGCGAGGACTACCGCGAAGGCGTCGGCGCCTTCATGGAAAAACGCACCCCAGTTTTCAAGGGGCGCTGAGTCATGAGCGCACTCAACACCAACGCACGCATCGCCGTGATCGGCGCCGGTGCCATGGGCGCGGGCATTGCCCAGGTCGCGGCGCAGGCCGGGCATCCGGTGCTGCTGCTGGACAATCGCCCAGGCGCGGCCGCTCAAGCCATTGAAGGCATCGATCGGCAACTGGGCAAACGGGTCGAAAGCGGCAAGCTGTCGGCCGAATCGCGCACTGCAACCATCGCTCGCCTGCAAGCGGTGGACGCCATCGAAGCTTTGGCCGACTGCGCGCTGATCATCGAGGCCATCGTCGAAAACCTTGATGTCAAGCGTGCACTGTTCCGTCAGCTCGAAGGCATTTGCGGCGAACATTGCATCCTCGCCAGCAATACCTCGTCGCTGTCGATCACCAGCATCGCTGCGCAGCTTGAACATCCTCACCGCTTGCTCGGCCTGCACTTCTTCAACCCGGCGCCAGTGATGGCGCTGGTGGAAATCGTCTCCGGGCTGGCCAGCGATCCGACATTGGCCGAGTGCCTGTACGACACCGCCAGGGCCTGGGGCAAAAAACCGGTGCACACCCGCTCCACACCGGGCTTCATCGTTAACCGCGTGGCCCGGCCGTTTTACGCCGAAAGTCTGCGGATGCTTCAGGAAGGCGCGGCCGACTGCCCGACACTGGATGCGTTGATGCGCGAGGCCGGTGGCTTTGCCATGGGCGCGTTCGAACTGACCGATCTGATCGGCCACGACGTCAACTACGCCGTGACCTGCTCGGTGTTCGACGCCTATTACCAGGACACGCGCTTCCTGCCGTCGCTGATCCAGAAAGAGCTGGTCGACGGTGGACGTCTGGGGCGCAAGAGCGGCCAGGGTTTCTACAGCTACGCCCAAGGGGCAGAGCGCCCGCACACCACGCAAATCAGCAGCGACGCGCAGGTCGAGGTTTGTGCCGTGGAAGGCGACCTCGGTATCGCCCAAGGTTTGCTTGTGCGACTGCGCGAACAAGGCGTCCAGATCATCCAGCGCGATGGCAAGGGTTTGCTGCGGATCGGTGACGCCGTGCTGGCCTTGAGCGATGGGCGCATGGCCTGTCAGCGGGCTCGGGAAGACGGGCTGCGCAACCTGATCCTGCTGGATCTGGCGTTCGATTACGTCAACGCCAAACGCATCGCCATCAGCCATGCGGCTGGCATCGATCCACAGGCTCTTGAACAAGGCGTGGCCTTGCTGGAACGGGCCGGGCTCAAGGTCAGCCTGCTCAGTGACAGCCCGGCCCTCGCCGTGCTGCGCACCGTGGCGATGCTCGCCAACGAAGCGGCCGACGCCCTGCTGCAAGGCGTGGCCTCAGCCAAAGACATCGATCTGGCGATGCGCGCCGGGGTCAACTATCCGCAGGGGCCGTTGGCCTGGGCTGATGCCATTGGCCTGTCGCACATTCTTGAAACGCTGGAAAACCTGCAGGCCAGTTATGGCGAGGAACGCTACCGGCCGTCGCTGCTGCTGCGCCGTCGGGTCGCCGAAGGGAGACACTTCCATGACTAATCACCAAGCCATGACATTGGCCAGCGACTGTGCGCAAGCATTGTTCCAGCGCGACACCGCCAGCCAGGCCATGGGCATGCGCCTGCTCTCGGCCGGCCCCGGTTGTGCCCGGGTCGGCATGACCGTGCGCGCGGACATGCTCCAGGGCCACGGCACTTGCCACGGCGGTTACCTGTTCGCCCTCGCCGACTCGGCGTTTGCCTTTGCCTGCAACAGCTACAACGAAGCCACCGTGGCCATCGGTTGCAGCATCGACTACATCGCCCCGGCCCGCCTGGGTGACACGCTCAACGCCGACTGCATCGAGCAAAGCCGCTCCGGGCGCACCGGCAACTACGACGTGCGCATTGAAAACCAGCAGGGCCAGTTGATCGCCCTGTTCCATGGCAAATCCTACAAAGTGCGCGGCCCGGTGCTGACGCAGGAGAACCCGAATGAATGACGCCCTGATCATCGATGCAATCCGCACCCCGATAGGCCGCTACGCCGGTGCATTGAGCAGCGTGCGCGCCGACGACCTCGGCGCGGTGCCGTTGCGCGAACTGCTGCGCCGCCACCCGCAAGTCGACTGGAGCAGCGTCGACGACGTGATCTACGGCTGCGCCAACCAGGCCGGCGAAGACAACCGCAACGTCGCGCGCATGTCGGCGTTGCTGGCCGGGTTGCCGGTGAGCGTGCCGGGCACCACCCTCAATCGTTTGTGCGGCTCCGGGCTGGATGCTGTCGGCACGGCGGCGCGGGCGATTCGCAGTGGTGAGGCCGGGTTGATGCTGGTCGGGGGTGTTGAGTCGATGTCGCGCGCGCCGCTGGTGATGGGCAAGGCTGAGCAGGCGTTCTCTCGTGCGGCCGAAATGTTCGACACCACCATTGGCTGGCGCTTCGTCAACCCACTGATGAAAAAGGCCTACGGCATCGATTCCATGCCGGAAACCGCCGAGAATGTCGCCGAACAGTTCAACATTTCCCGCGCTGACCAGGACGCCTTCGCCCTGCGCAGCCAGCAACGCGCCGCGGCCGCCCAGGCCAGTGGGCGATTGGGGAAAGAAATCGTCGCGGTAGAAATCCCGCAGCGCAAAGGCCCGGCCAAAGTGGTCGAGCACGATGAACATCCTCGCGGCGACACCACCCTTGAGCAACTGGCCAAACTGGGGACGCCGTTCCGCGAAGGCGGCAGCATCACCGCCGGCAACGCCTCCGGGGTCAACGACGGCGCCTGCGCGCTGCTGCTGGCCAACCCGGAAACCGCCAAACGCCACGGCCTGACCGCCCGTGGCCGGGTCGTGGCCATGGCCACTGCCGGCGTCGAACCACGGATCATGGGCATCGGCCCGGTGCCGGCCACGCGCAAGGTGCTGGAGCTGGCCAACCTGAGCCTGGCCGACATGGACGTGATCGAGCTCAACGAAGCGTTTGCCGCACAGGGCCTGGCGGTGCTGCGCGAGCTTGGCCTGAGCGACACCGATCCGCGGGTGAACCCCAACGGCGGTGCCATTGCCCTCGGCCACCCGCTGGGCATGAGCGGCGCGCGACTGGTGACCACCGCCCTGCATGAGCTTGAGGAACGTAACGGCCGCTACGCCCTGTGCACCATGTGCATCGGCGTCGGCCAAGGGATCGCGCTGATCATCGAGCGTCTACCCCACTAAAGAATCGCGATTCCCAAGGAGCCCAGAGGTATCCTTGGGGCATGCACTCAAAGCCCCTGCACGCGGGGGCTGGAACACAAAAACAATTCGAGTGAATACATGAACATGCCAATTGCCAAAGCCGTGCTCAACCCTGTGCTGGACCCGCTGGAAACCGCCAGCATCGACGAGCTGCGCCAGCATCAGCTGGAACGCCTGCGCTGGAGCCTGAACCACGCCTACAACAACGTGCCGCTGTATCGTCAGCGTTTCGATGCGCTGGGCGTGCACCCGGATGACATCCAATCCCTGGACGACCTGGCGAAGTTTCCCTTCACCACCAAATCCGACCTGCGCGACAACTACCCTTACGGCATGTTTGCCGTACCGATGCACGACATCGTGCGATTGCACGCGTCCAGCGGCACCACTGGCAAACCGACCGTGGTCGGCTACACCCAGAACGACATCGACACCTGGGCCAATGTGGTGGCCCGTTCGATCCGTGCAGCCGGTGGCCGCCGTGGCGACAAAGTGCACATTTCCTACGGCTACGGCCTGTTCACCGGCGGCCTCGGCGCGCACTACGGCGCCGAACGCCTGGGTTGCACCGTGATTCCGATGTCCGGTGGCCAAACTGAAAAGCAAGTGCAATTGATCAAGGATTTCCAGCCGGACATCATCATGGTCACGCCGTCCTACATGCTCAACATCGCCGATGAAATCGAGCGCCAGGGCATCGACCCGCACAAACTGGCCCTGCGCCTGGGCATCTTCGGCGCCGAACCGTGGACCGCCGAACTGCGCAGCGCCATCGAGGCACGCCTGGGCATCACCGCGCTGGACATCTACGGCCTGTCGGAAATCATGGGGCCAGGTGTCGCCATGGAATGCGCCGAAACCAAGGACGGCCCGACCATCTGGGAAGACCATTTCTACCCGGAAATCATCGACCCGGTCACTGGCGAAGTCCTGCCAGACGGCCAGATGGGCGAACTGGTGTTCACCTCACTGAGCAAAGAAGCCCTGCCGATGATCCGCTACCGCACCCGCGACCTGACCCGCCTGCTGCCGGGCACCGCGCGTCCGATGCGACGCATCGACAAAATCACCGGACGCAGCGATGACATGCTGATCATTCGCGGGGTCAACGTGTTCCCGACGCAGATTGAAGAACAGGTCCTGAAAGTCAAACAACTTGCCGAGTGTTATGAGATCCATCTGTATCGCAATGGCAACCTGGACAGCGTGGATGTGCATGTCGAACTCAAGGCAGAGCACCAGCACCTGAGTGACGAACAACAGAAGGCTGTTTGCGGGGAATTGAGCAAACACATCAAGACGTATATCGGCATCAGCTCGCGGATTGTCTTGCAGCCGTTCCATTCGATCAAACGCTCGGAAGGCAAGGCCTGCCACGTACTGGACAAACGTCCGAAAGCATGACTGCTGCACCCTTTTCAGCCCCGCTTTTGCGGGGCTTTTTTTTGGGCGCACGGAAGATGATCGTTCCCACGCTCCGCGTGGGAATACCGCCGGGGACGCTCTGCGTCCCGCAGTCGCCGCCTGCGCAACGGTGACGCGGAGCGTCACGGGATGCATTCCCACGCGGAGCGCGGGAACGATCAATCGAAAGCGATACAAAAAACAAACGCGACACGTCATTTTATGTTTGATAATAATTTCTGTATCGCTTATAAAGTTCTCCATGCCCCAGAACAGATTTCAAGGCGGGAACAAAAAATGTACGCACAGCTCGTAGAAACCGGCGTCAAGCGCATCAAGGACCTCTCGGAAATGTCCGAACAGGAACGCGCCTTCCAGGAAAAAATCGATTCAGAAATCAAGATCGAAGCCAAGAACTGGATGCCAGATGCCTACCGCCAGACCCTGATCCGGCAGATTTCCCAACACGCCCACTCCGAAATCGTTGGCATGCTGCCCGAAGGCAATTGGGTCACCCGCGCGCCGACGCTCAAACGCAAACTGCAACTGATGGCCAAGATCCAGGACGAAGCCGGACACGGCCTGTACCTGTACAGCGCCATGGAAACCCTCGGCGCCGACCGTGATGAAGAAATCGCCAAACTGCACAGCGGCAAGGCCAAGTATTCGAGCATCTTCAATTACCCGACGCTGAACTGGGCCGACATGGGCGCGGTGGGCTGGTTGGTGGATGGCGCGGCGATCGTCAACCAGGTGGTGTTGCAGCGCACCTCGTACGGCCCCTACTCCCGGGCCATGGTGCGCATCTGCAAGGAAGAGAGCTTCCACCAGCGCCAGGGCTACGAAATTCTTCTGACCATGATGCGCCACGGTAATCAGGCGCAAAAAGACATGGTCCAGGACGCGATCAATCGTCTGTGGTGGCCGTCGCTGATGATGTTCGGCCCGAGCGACGAACACTCGCCGAACAGCGCGCAATCGATGGCCTGGAAAATCAAGCGCCAGAGCAACGATGAACTGCGCCAGCGCTTCATCGACCAAACCATCCCGCAACTGGAACTGCTGGGCTGCACCTGCCCCGATCCGGACCTGAAGTGGAATGCCGAACGCGGTCACTACGATTTTGGCGAAATCCAATGGAGCGAATTCTACGAAGTGCTCAAGGGCAACGGTCCGTGCAACACCGAACGCGTTGCCACCCGCCGCAAGGCGATTGAAGACGGTGCCTGGGTACGTGAAGCCGCCGTCGCCCACGCCCGCAAAAAACAAAACAAGAACGCCGCCTGATTCGGCCACCTGATGTGGAGTAATTGAAATGTCCGAGTGGACCCTCTTCGAAGTCTTCGTGCGCAGCAAGCACGGCCTCAACCACAAGCACGTCGGCAGCGTGCATGCCGCCGACACCACCATGGCCATCGAGAACGCACGCGAGCTCTACACCCGTCGCAGCGAAGGCGTGAGCCTGTGGGTGGTGCCTTCAGCCCTGATCACCGCTTCGTCGCCGGATGAAAAAGACCCGCTGTTCGACCCGTCGGACGACAAGGTCTACCGCCACGCCAGCTTCTACGAGCTGCCGGCCGAAGTCGGGCACATGTGAGGTCGACCATGGACAACAAGACTGATCTGATCGAATACCTGCTGCGCCTCGGCGACAGCGCCCTGATCCAGGGCCAGCGCCTGTGCCAGTGGTGCGGCAAGGCACCGGCGCTGGAAGAAGAGCTGGCACTGATGAACGTCGGCCTCGACCTGGTGGGCCAGGCGCGCAACTGGCTGGAGTACGCCGCCGAACTGCTGGACGACGGCCGCGACGCCGATCACCTGGCGTTCCGTCGCGACGAGCGCGCCTATCGCAACCTGCTGCTGGTGGAACAACCCAACGGCGACTTCGCGGTGACCATGCTCAAGCAGTTCCTCTATGACGCCTGGCATTTGCCGGTGCTGCAGGGCCTGAGCCAGTCCAGCGACGAACGCATCGCCGGGATCGCCGCCAAGGCGGTGAAGGAAGTGACCTATCACCTGCGCCGCTCCGGCGAATGGATTGAGCGTATGGGTGACGGCACCGAGGAAAGCCACAAGCGCATGCTCGCGGCAATCCCCGAAGTCTGGCGCTTCACTGTAGAACTGATCGCCGCCGACGACAGCGAACAGCGCCTGTGCGAAGCCGGCATCACCCCGGACATCGCCAGCGTCGCCGCACAGTGGCAAGCCAAGGTCAACGAAATCTTCGCCAGCGCCACCCTGCCCGTGCCCGCCGCGCCGAGCTATTTCTATCTGAATGCGCGCAAGGGCCTGCACAGCGAACACCTGGGCATTCTGCTGGCCGAGATGCAGTTCCTGCCACGAGCGTACCCCGATGCAACCTGGTGAGCTGATCGCCAGCGACCTCGGCGCCCGGCCGGCGCAACCGTCCGACCTGGCTGCCGCCTGGGCGATTCTGGCCGGGGTCATGGATCCGGAAGTCCCGGTGGTCAGCGTGGTCGACCTGGGCATTGTCCGCGATCTGGGCTGGCAGGCCGGGCACCTTCACGTTGTGGTCACGCCGACGTACTCCGGTTGCCCGGCCACCGAAGTGATCGAGAGCGATATCCGTGATGCCCTGGAGCTCGCCGGATTCAAGGCGCCGCAGCTGGAACGCAAATTGACCCCGGCCTGGACCACCGACTGGATCAGCGACAGTGGGCGCGAACGCCTGCGCGCCTACGGCATCGCCCCGCCCGAGGGCAGCACCAGCAAGCGCAGCCTGCTCGGCGAAAGCCCGCAGGTTGTATGCCCGCAATGCGGCAGCGCCCACACCGAGGTGCTCAGCGAGTTCGGTTCCACCGCGTGCAAGGCGCTGTACCGCTGCGTCGATTGCCGGGAACCGTTCGACTATTTCAAGTGCATCTGAGCGGCGAATCGGCCGTCCCAGCTGGAGAACAACAATGAGCAAATTTCACAGCCTGACCATCAAGGATGTACGCGCCGAAACCCGTGACGCGGTGTCCATCGCCTTCGAAATTCCGCAGCACTTGCAGGACAGTTTTCACTTCACCCAGGGCCAGCATCTTGTGATGCGTACCCAACTGGACGGCGAAGAAGTGCGTCGCTCCTATTCGATCTGCACCGGGGTCAACGACGGTGAACTGCGCATCGCCGTCAAGCGTGTGGCCGGTGGACGCTTTTCGGCGTTTGCCAACGAGCAGCTCAAGGCCGGCCACACGCTGGAGGTGATGCCTCCGGCCGGGCATTTCTGCGTCGAACTCGACCCGGCGCGTCATGGCAACTATCTGGCCGTGGCCGCCGGCAGTGGCATCACGCCGATCCTGTCGATCATCAAGACCACCCTGGAAACCGAACCCCACAGCCGCGTCACCCTGTTGTACGGCAATCGCTCCAGCTCCGGCGCGCTGTTTCGCGAACAGCTCGAAGACCTGAAAAACCGCTACCTGCAACGACTTAACCTGATCTTCGTGTTCAGCCGCGAGCAACAGGACGTCGACCT
Source organism: Pseudomonas sp. Sample_10 (assembly GCF_004321495.1). Taxonomy (NCBI): domain Bacteria; kingdom Pseudomonadati; phylum Pseudomonadota; class Gammaproteobacteria; order Pseudomonadales; family Pseudomonadaceae; genus Pseudomonas; species Pseudomonas sp. Sample_10. The sequence continues at coordinate 12,204 of NZ_RCOE01000181.1, read as the reverse complement.
GTACAACGGCCGGATCAACGCCGAGAAATGCGAGCAACTGTTCAGCCGTTGGCTCGATGTCAAGGCGCTCGACGCCGCTTTCATCTGTGGTCCGCAGGAGATGACCGAGACGGTGCGCGATGGTCTCAAGGCCAAGGGCATGCAACCTGAACGCATCCATTTCGAACTGTTCGCCGCCGCCGGCAGCCAGCAAAAACGCGAAGCCCGTGAAGCGGCGCGCCAGGTGGATTCAGCGGTCAGCCAAATCACCGTGATCAGCGACGGCCGCGCCCTGGCCTTCGACCTGCCGCGTAACAGCCAGAGCATCCTCGATGCGGGCAATGCCCAGGGCGCCGAGCTGCCTTATTCGTGCAAGGCCGGCGTGTGCTCGACCTGCAAATGCAAGGTGATCGAAGGCGAAGTGGAAATGGACAGCAACCACGCTCTGGAAGACTACGAAGTGGCCGCCGGTTATGTGCTGTCGTGCCAGGCCTTCCCGATCAGCGACAAGGTGGTGCTGGATTTCGACCAGCTCTGATATCAGGCGCCACACCAAACCCTGTGGGAGCGGGCTTGCCCGCGATGAGGCCATCAGATTCAACATCACTGGTGACTGATCCATCGTTATCGCGGGCAAGCCCGCTCCCACAGTTTTAGCGATAGACCCGAAATACTGTTTCACCCCAAAACAAAAACAACAAAGGAGAGCACGTCATGACACCCCAAGACATAGAACTCATCCGCCAGCACCCCGACTTCATTCAACTGGTGCGGCGCAAGCAGACGCTGTACTGGTCGCTATCGCTGATCATGCTGGTGATCTACTTCGGCTTCGTGTTGCTGGTCGCGTTCTCCCCCTCCACGCTCGGCCAATCCCTGAGCGGCGGCGTGACCACCGTGGGCATGCTGGTGGGTGTGGTCATCGTGGTGCTGGCCTTTGCCCTGACCGGTTTCTATGTCTATCGCGCCAACAACGTGATCGACCCGCTGAACGAAAAACTCAAGCAGGAGTGCGCCCGATGAGCCGTCTTCTCGCGTTGTTCCTGTTGCCGCTGGCGGTGGTCACTGATCTGGCGGTGGCCGCCGATGGTGTGTCCCGCCCGCTCAACTGGAACGCCATTGGCATGTTCCTGGTGTTCGTCCTGTTCACCCTCGGCGTGACACGCTGGGCGGCACTGCGCACCCGCTCCGCCAGCGATTTCTATACGGCTGGCGGCGGCATGACGGGTTTTCAGAACGGCCTGGCGATTGCCGGTGACATGATCTCGGCTGCCTCGTTCCTCGGCATTTCCGCGATGATGTTCCTCAATGGCTACGACGGCCTGCTCTACGCATTGGGCGTGCTCGCGGGCTGGCCGATCATCCTGTTCCTGATTGCCGAACGCCTGCGCAACCTGGGCAAATACACCTTCGCCGACGTGGTCTCCTATCGACTGGAACAAACCCCGGTGCGCCTGACGTCGGCATTCGGCACCCTGACCGTGGCGCTGATGTACCTGGTGGCGCAGATGGTCGGCGCTGGCAAGCTGATCGAATTGCTGTTCGGCATCGACTACCTCTACGCCGTGATGCTGGTCGGCGTATTGATGGTGTTCTACGTGACCTTCGGCGGCATGCTCGCCACCACGTGGGTACAGATCATCAAGGCGGTAATGCTGCTGTTCGGCACCAGTTTCATGGCGTTCATGGTGCTCAAGCACTTCGGTTTCAGCACCGAAGCGATGTTTGCCGGTGCCACTGCCGTGCATGCCAAGGGCGGCGCGATCATGGCACCCGGCGGTTTGCTGTCGAACCCGATCGACGCAATTTCCTTAGGGCTTGGCATGATGTTCGGCACTGCCGGCCTGCCGCACATCCTGATGCGTTTCTTCACCGTCAGCGATGCCAAGGAAGCGCGTAAAAGCGTGTTCTACGCCACCGGTTTCATCGGTTACTTCTACTTGCTGCTGATCATCGTCGGCTTCGGCGCCATCGTCATGGTCGGCACCGACCCGGCATTCCGTGACGCCAGTGGCGCGATCATCGGCGGTGGCAACATGGTCGCCGTGCACCTGGCCCAGGCCGTGGGCGGCAACCTGTTCCTTGGTTTCATCTCGGCGGTGGCCTTCGCCACCATTCTGGCGGTAGTTGCCGGGCTGGCACTGTCCGGCGCCTCGGCGGTGTCCCATGACCTGTATGCCTGCGTGATGCGCAAGGGCCAGGCCAGCGAACAGCAAGAGATGCGCGTGTCGCGAATCGCCACCCTGTGCATCGGCGTGCTGGCGATCATCCTCGGCCTGCTGTTCGAGTCGCAGAACATTGCCTTCCTCTCCGGCCTGGTGCTGGCCATCGCCGCCTCGGTGAATTTCCCGGTGCTGTTCCTTTCGATGTACTGGAAAGGCCTGACCACTCGTGGCGCAGTGCTCGGCAGCCTGGCTGGCCTGATCTCGGCGATTGTCCTGCTGGTACTGAGCCCGGCCGTGTGGGTCAACGTCATGCATCACGACAAGGCACTGTTCCCGTATTCCAACCCGGCGCTGTTTTCCATGAGCCTGGCGTTCTTCAGCGCCTGGCTGTTTTCCGTCACCGACCAGTCACCCCGTGCAGCCCTTGAACGCGGTCGTTATCTGGCGCAGTTCATCCGTTCCATGACCGGTATCGGCGCCTCGGGCGCCAGCCAGCACTGATCCTCTTTTGACCGGCGCGGCTCGAACCGCGCCAGACACTGACCATACCCGGAGCAATCCTGATGTCCTCCTCAACTGCACCGCATGCCCCAACCCTGCAAAGCTTCATCGCCGGCCGCTGGCTCGGCCAACACGGCGCGCAAGTCCTGCGCAGTGCCATCGACGGCCACGATATTGCGTACACCCATGAAGAGCGCCCGGACTTCGCCGAAGCCATCGAGCACGGTCGCCGCCAGGGCATCAGTGGCCTGATGGCCCTGGATTTCCAGCAACGCGCCCAACGTCTCAAGGCGTTGGCTCTGTACTTGAGCGAGCGCAAGGAACAGCTCTACGCGATTTCCCACCACAGTGGCGCCACCCGCGCCGACAGCTGGATCGACATCGAGGGCGGCAACAGCACGCTGTTCACCTACGCCAGCCTCGGCTCGCGGGAACTGCCGTCGGGCAACGTCGTCCATGAAGGCCCGGCGATGCAGCTAAGCAAAATGGGCACCTTCGCCGGCACCCACATCCTGGTGCCTCGTGGTGGCCTGGCGGTGCACATCAATGCGTTCAACTTCCCGATCTGGGGCATGCTCGAAAAGTTTGCCCCGAGCTTCCTCGCCGGCATGCCGTGCATCGTCAAGCCGGCCAGCGCCACCAGCTACCTGACCGAAGCCGTAGTGCGACTGATGGATGAATCCGGCCTGTTGCCGGCCGGCAGCCTGCAATTGATCATCGGCGGCACCGGCGACCTGCTCGACCGCCTGCAAGGCCAGGACGTGGTGACCTTCACCGGTTCGGCCGATACCGCGGCCAAGCTGCGGGTCAACCCGAACCTGATTCGCAATTCGGTGCCGTTCAATGCCGAAGCCGACTCGCTGAACTGCGCGATCCTCGCCCCGGACGTGACCCCGGATGACGAAGAGTTCGAGCTGTTCATCAAGGAAGTCGCCAGGGAAATGACCACCAAGGCCGGGCAGAAATGCACCGCCATCCGCCGCGCCATCGTCCCGGCCAAGCACATCGATGCAGTCGCCACCCGCCTGCGCGATCGCTTGGCCAAAGTGGTGGTCGGCGACCCGTCGGTGGAAGGCGTGCGCATGGGTGCGCTGGCGTCCCACGACCAGCAGAAGGACGTGACTGAACGTCTGCAAGCACTGTTGCAGAGCAGCGACATGCTGTTTGGCGCGCGCGATGGCTTTGAACCGCGTGGTGAAAATGTCGACAAAGGCGCGTTCTTCGCGCCAACCCTGTTGCAGGCCCGCGACCCGCATGCCGAGGGCGGCGCCCACGATATCGAAGCGTTCGGCCCGGTCAGCACCTTGATGGCCTACGATGATCTGGATGAAGCCTTGGCCCTGGCTGCACGCGGCAAAGGCAGCCTGGTGGCCAGTTTGATCACCAAGGATCCGCACATCGCCGCCAAAGCCATTCCGGTGGCGGCTGCGTTGCACGGTCGGCTACTGGTGCTGGACCGTGAGTCCGCTGGCGAATCCACCGGTCACGGCTCGCCGCTGCCGCAACTCAAGCACGGCGGTCCGGGCCGCGCCGGTGGCGGTGAAGAACTCGGTGGCCTGCGTGCGGTGAAACACTACCTGCAACGCGCGGCGGTTCAAGGTTCGCCAACCATGCTGGCGGCGGTCACCGGCGAGTACGTGCGCGGTGCCAAGGTCATCGAAACCGAAGTGCATCCGTTCCGTCGATACTTCCAGGACCTGCAGATCGGCGAATCGCTGCTGACTCACCGCCGCACCGTCACTGAAGCCGATCTGGTGAACTTCGGCTGCCTGTCGGGCGACCACTTCTACATGCATTTCGACGAGATCGCCGCCAAGGAATCGCAATTCGGCAAGCGCATTGCCCACGGTTACTTCGTGCTGTCGGCGGCAGCCGGGCTGTTTGTGTCGCCTGCGCCGGGGCCGGTGTTGGCCAACTATGGCCTGGACACCTTGCGCTTCATCAACCCGGTGGGCATCGGCGACACCATCCAGGCGCGCCTGACCTGCAAACGCAAGATCGACCAGGGCAAGAAGAGCCCTCAAGGAATTCCGCAAGGCGTGGTGGCGTGGGATGTGGAGGTGACCAACCAACTCGGCGAACTGGTGGCCAGCTATGACATTTTAACGTTGGTTGTAAAACGCGAAGACTGACCTCGCACCATTGACTGATCGTTCCCACGCTCCGCGTGGGAATACAGCCCGGGGCGCTCTGCGTCCCCTCCAGCGCTGGAACGCGGAGCGTCCCTTGAGGCATTCCCACGCAGAGCGTGGGAACGATCGTGAAAGGCTCAGTGCCTGCGCAACCACTCGATAAACAGCGCAAACAATTCCGACTGCGACCCCACCTCCAGCTTCAGGTACAGGTTCTTGCGGTGCATGCGCACGGTTTCCGGCGAGATGCCCATCTGGCTGGCCGTAGACTTCACCGAATGCCCGCGCAGGACCATGTGCGCCACTTGCCGCTCGCGCTCGGTCAGCAAATCGCTGCCGAAATGCTCGAAAGCCGACTGCACTCGATGCTTGAGATCATCGCGTTGGCCCTGATCCTGGTCGCACTGGATCTCGCGACTGCGCAGCATCCCGCGCTGGCTGAATTCACTGATGAATTCACGCACCAGCGGTTCCACGGCGCGCAGCAGATTCAATTGCTCGGCGCACAGGCACTCACCGCCGAAACCCTGAAACAGGCTGAGTGAAATCTTCGTGTCATTGCCGGTATCGACGATGTAGTAGCTGTCTTCAGAACAGCCCGCGTTCAGGTAATAAGTCTTGTAGTAGTCGCTGTCGAAGAAGTGGTCCGGGGCGATTTCTTCCAGGTGATAGAACCCTTGCGCCAGCCCCTGCTCCACCGCCAGGCAGAACGGGTCGAGCAAATAGCCCCCGGCAAAATAACGCTCAAGAATCGACACCTGATATTCCTGGGCAATCCCGCGCTGATGCAGCAACTGTGGCGCGCGGTCCTTGCGCTCCAGGCTGATCATCATCGACTCGACGCCCGCCAGTTGCGCCAACGCGGATGCCAGGTGTTGCAGGGCGTCAGGCTCATCGATATGGGCGAATGCCTCGCGCATTCCCCCATGCCATTTGTGCAATGCCCCGAAGGGCATGGCGATCAGCGTATCGTCGTCTGGTTTGCTCATGCCCCGCAGTCTAGCGGCTGCGCAAGCCCTTGGTAACAGCTTGACCGACGAAATCATTGGCCCGCGTACTGACCGTTCGCTGCAAGCTCTGCCGCCACCTCCAGGATGCACACCCGCAGGGTTTCGACGATCTCATCGACTTGCGCATAGGTGAGGATCAACGGCGGCGACATGACGTTGAGGTGCATGATCGGCCGCACCAGCAAGCCTTTGGCCTGGGCCCGCGAATGGATTTTCTCGCCAATGTTGATCTCGTCGGCAAACAGTTCCTTGGTGCGTTTGTCCGCGACAAACTCCACGCACGCCATCAGCTTCATGCAGCGCACATCGCCCACCAACGGCAAGTCCCGCAGCGTCGCCAAACGTTGTTCCAGATAGCCGCCGACATCCTCGACATGGGCCAGCAGGTTTTCTCGTTCGATGATTTCGATGTTTTTCAGCGCCGCCGTGCAGCACACCGGATGGCCGCTGTAGGTGAAACCGTGGGTAAAGCAACGGCCCTTGCCCGGTTCGGCGATGACCTTCCAGATGCGCTCGGAAAAGATGCACGCGCCCAGCGGCAGGTAAGCCGAGGTCAGGCCCTTGGCAGTGGTGATGATGTCGGGTTGCACATCGAACACATCGAGGGAGGCGAAGAACTTGCCCAGGCGTCCGAACGAAGTCACCACTTCGTCGGCGGCGAACAGAATGTCGTAGCGCTGGCAGACTTCCCACATGCGCTTGAGATAGCCCTTGGGCGCAATGATCACCCCGCCCGAGCCCATCACTGGTTCGGCGAAGAAACCCGCGACCTTGTCAGCGCCAATCGACTGGATCTTGTCTTCGAATTCCTTGACCAGAAATTCGAGAAACTGCGCCTCATCCATGCCGTCTGGTGCACGGTACGGGTTGGGGTTGGAAACGTGATGGATCAGCGGGTTGGCGTAATCGAACTCCGGCACCCGGTCGGCAGCCTTGTTGCCGATCGACATGGTCAGTGTGGTAGAGCCGTGGTACGCGTTGAAGCGCGCAATGATGTGCTTCTTTTGCGGTTTTCCACGGCAGTTCTGGTAGTACTGGATCAGTCGGTACGCGGTGTCCACAGCGGTGGAGCCGCCGGTGGTCAGGAACACGTGATCGAGATCCCCCGGCGCCAGGCTGGCGAGCTTCTCGCAGAGCTCGATGGCGACGTTGTTCGACATGTCGGAAAACGGATTCGAATAGGCCAATTGCCGTACCTGGTCAGCGATGGCGTCGGCCATTTCTTCACGCCCCAGGCCGATATTCGTGCACCACATGCCACCCACTGCATCGAGGAAGCGGTTGCCCTGGGTGTCATAGATGTAGGCACCGTCTCCGGCGACGATGTTCAGCGAACCCTGTTCGGCGTGCTCGTCGAACACGTGATAGCCGTGCATATGGTGGGCCTTGTCGGCTTTGACCAGCCGGGATTCATCCGCTGGGGAAAAAACGCTGCGTGTTGGCGTCGCCATAAGTAAACCTCTAACCGAATTGACTAACGTTCGAACAATCAAATGCCGCTCTTGACGGTGCTCCAGACCCGGGTCATGGCCCGCATGTCCTTGCCGTCCTGAGTCTTCTGCGGAAACAGCCGTTCGCGGGTTTCGGCATCGGGGTAAATCGCCGGGTTGTTGCGTACATCGGCCTTCAACAAAGGCGTGGCCGCGGCGTTGCTGTTGGCGTAATGGATGTAGTCGGTGACGTCCGCCATCACCTGCGGCTGCATCAGGTACTCCAGGAACTTGTGGGCATTGGCGACGTGGGGCGCGTCGGCCGGGATGTAAAGGTTGTCGAACCAGATCAACGAACCTTCCTTGGGAATGAAGTAGGACAGGTTGATGTTCAACTTGGCTTCTTCGGCGCGGGCCATGGCTGTGGCGTAGTCGCCGGACCAGGTCATCGCCATGCACACGTCGCCGTTGGGCAGGCTGGTCAGGTAATTGACCGAGTCGAATTTGCGAATATATGGCCGCACGGACAACAGCAATTCCTGCGCGGCCTTCAGATCATCCGGCCTGGCGCTGCGAGGGTCGCGGCCGAGGTATTTGAGGGCCAGCGGAATCACTTCGGTCGGCGCATCGACCAGGGTCACACCACAATCGGCGAAGCGCGAGACAATTTTCGGATCGAAAATCATCGCCAGCGAACCGATGGGCGCGTCCGGCATGCGCTCCTTGATCTTGTCGACGTTGTAGGTGATGCCATTGCTGCCCCAGGTGTAGGGCGCGGAATACATCGTGCCGGGGTCGAAACCTTGCAGATCCTGCAATACTTTCGGATCGAGGTTGGTCCAACTCGGCAGCAGTTTCTTGTCCAGTGGCTGGAACACCTTGGCCTGGATCAGCGGCGGTGCGAGGGACGCGTTGAGCACGATCAGGTCATAGCCGGAGTGCCCGGTGAGCAACTTGGCCTGCACCGTTTCGTAAGCATCAAAGGTGTCGTAGATGACTTTGATGCCGGTGGCTTTTTCGAAATCGGCGAGGGTTTTCTCGCCGATGTAATCCGCCCAGTTATAGAGCCGCAGCGTGTTGCTGTCGTTTACCTCGGCGGCGTAGGCGTTCAGGGTCAGTGGTACAACAAACAGACTGGAAATCACCTTAAGCAGTGTCTTGCCCATAGCAAATGCACCTTATCAAGCGAGTTCGGCTCTGGATGAGCGGATGTACCTACTATTGGCGGATTCACAGGTCGGCACCATACCCCGAATGGGTGTGAACACCCGATGGGCCGGCGACATGGCAAAAAGCATCAGCCCGGTTGACCCGTTTTGGCATAGCGGCAGGGTTTGCCTGACGCTTAAAGTGCCCGTTGAACCGACTCGGCGAGAGCCCGCCATGACCGACCTGATCAAACAAGAACACCGCGATGGCGTGCTGACGCTGACCATCGACCGCCCGGACAAGCTCAACGCGCTGACCAACAGCATGTACACGCGGCTGGCCGACCTGTTGCTTACCGCGAATGAAGACGATGCCGTGGGGGCGATCATCATCACCGGCGGCCCGAACTGTTTTACCAGTGGCAACGACCTGGTGGACTTCCTGCAGGAACCGCCGAAGCACCTGGACAGCCCCGCGTTTCGCCTGATGCGCGCCGTGACGCACCTGCAAAAGCCGTTGATCGCAGCAGTTTGCGGAGCGGCCATCGGTATCGGCACCACCCTGCTGTTGCATTGCGATCAGGTGCTGATTACGCGCGACGCCAAGCTGCGCACGCCGTTCGTCAATCTGGGTCTGTGCCCCGAATTTGGCGCCAGCCTGCTATTGCCTCGCCTGCTCGGCCATGCCCGTGCCGCGCGCCTGCTGCTATTGGGTGACAGCCTCGATGGCAGCGAAGCGGTGGCCTGGGGCCTGGCCAACCAAGCCTTCGATGACGGCGAACAGTGCCTGGCCGCGGCCGCCAAAATTGCCCAGCGCTTTTTGGCGATGCCTCAGCAAGCCTTGCGCCAATCCCGGCAATTGATAAAGCAGCCGGGTATGGAAGAACTGCAGGCCACCCTGCGCGAAGAAAACACGCTGTTCATCCAGCGCCTCAACAGCGATGAGGCAAAAACAGCCTTGAACGCCCTGCTCAATCGCAGTACAGATAAGAATCCACCGAAAGGAGCCCAGTCATGAACACCCCGGACATCTTCGTAGTCAGCGCCGCCCGTACCGCCATCGGTACCTTCGGCGGTTCGCTCAAGGACGTGCCATTGGCCGACCTCGCGACCACCGCTGTGAAAGCCGCCCTGGAGCGTGCCGCCGTGGACCCGGCGCTCGTCGGCCATTTGGTGATGGGCAACGTGATCCCGACTGAAACCCGTGACGCCTATATTTCCCGGGTTGCCGCAATGAACGCCGGCATTCCCAAGGAAACCCCGGCCTACAACGTCAACCGCCTGTGCGGTTCGGGCCTGCAAGCGATCATCAACGCCGCGCAGACCCTGATGCTCGGCGACGCCGACATCGTCGTCGGTGCCGGTGCCGAATCCATGAGCCGAGGCCCGTACCTGATGCCGAGCGCCCGCTGGGGTTCGCGCATGGGCAACGCCCAGGTCATCGACTACATGCTCGGCATCCTGCATGACCCGTTCCATGGCATTCACATGGGCATCACCGCCGAAAACGTGGCCGCACGCAACGGCATCACCCGCGAGATGCAAGACGCCCTGGCCTTTGAAGACCAGAAACGCGCCGCCCACGCGATTGCCAACGGCTACTTCAGCGAACAAATCGCCACCGTGGAAATCCAGGATCGCAAGGGCACCAAGCTGTTCAGCGTCGACGAGCATCCGCGTGCCACCTCCCTGGAACAACTGGCCGGCATGAAGCCTGCGTTCAAGAAAGACGGTTCGGTGACTGCCGGCAACGCCTCGGGCCTGAACGACGGCGCCGCCGCCCTGGTCATGGCTACCGGCACCGCCGTCCAGGTCAATAACCTCAAGCCACTCGCGCGCCTGGTCAGCTACGCCCACGCCGGCGTCGAACCGGAACTGATGGGCCTCGGTCCGATCCCTGCCACGCGCCTGGCGCTCAAACGCGCCGGCCTGACCGTCGCTGACCTGGACGTGGTCGAAGCCAACATCGCCTTCGCCGCCCAGGCCTGCGCGGTCAGCCAGGAACTCGACCTCGACCCGGCCAAAGTCAACCCGAACGGCTCGGGCATCGCCCTGGGCCACCCGGTCGGCGCCACCGGCGCGATCATCGCCACCAAAGCCATCCACGAACTGCACCGCACCAACGGCCGCTACGCGCTGGTGACCATGTGCATCGGTGGTGGCCAGGGGATCGCGGCGATTTTCGAGCGCGTCTAACCCCTTGCCGTAGGGGCTGTCGAGTGAAACCAGGCTGCGATCTTTTGACCTTGTCTTATAAAAAGCAAAGTCAAAAGATCGCGGCCTGCGGCGGCTCAGGTGGAGTGCGGTACGTCCAGCGAGAAAATGACATAACCGGAAAGCGGAGACGGTCATTTCGGAAACGTCCCACAGTCAGAGTTTTAGCTTCCCGGTAGGGTCAATGCCCTCCCAGCATCAGGCTGGGATTGGCCAGGGAAGAAAAGAGCATGACTAAAAAGGCAGTTATCGTTTTCAGTGGCGGTCAAGACTCCACAACCTGCTTGATCCATGCATTGCCGCATTACGATGAAATTCACTGTATTACGTTCGACTACGGCCAGCGCCATCGTGCAGAAATCGAAGTGGCGCAGCAGCTTTCAAAGAAACTTGGCGTGACAGTACACAAGGTATTGGACACGTCATTACTCAATGAGCTGGCGATTAGCAGTCTTACTCGCGACAACATCCCGGTATCTACCACACTCAGCTCCGGGGATACCCTGCCCAGTACTTTTGTACCAGGGAGGAATGTTCTATTTTTAACCCTGGCAACTATCTACGCTTATCAAGTGCGTGCTGAAACTATCATCACCGGTGTCAGTGAGACGGAAAGCTCGGGTTACCCAGATTGTCGCGATGACTTTGTAAAGCGCCTGAATGATGCGATTGAATGTGGCATGGATTACAAATTGCGCATTGAAACCCCGCTTATGTGGCTGACCAAAGCGGAAACCTGGGCCCTTGCCGATTATCACCAACAGCTGGACTTGGTTCGCTACCAGACACTGACCTGCTATAACGGCATAAAAGGAAGTGGATGTGATCGTTGCGACGCCTGTACGCTCCGCAAAAATGGACTGATTGAATTCCTTGAAGATAGAACGGGAACTACAAAACGCCTAAGAATCAAACTGAATCTATAAAAAATAGCATATGGCAGGGGGGGGCGTTTACGATTAACACCTCGCCGCTGAACCTTATGCCGGTTGTGCTGCGCCGACGTACCTTTTAAATAAGGATCTAGCTCCATAGGCTGGAAAAATGTTAAGCACAGCAAAACACATTTTTATTGCTATCTGAACGTAAACTATATTCAGGATATCTCGGTTTTCCATGGCACCATAAAACGCAATAAAACAGAAAATAAAGCTATCTAGAATTACTGCGAAAAAAGTACTGAAGAACACTCGTAAAAATAGATACCTGGAATTTGTGAGCTGCTTAATTTTACAGAGCAAGTATGAATTTACGTACTCCGAAAAAAGAAAAGACACGGACGAAGCTACTAATGCAGACGAGACATGAGTGATGACTTCCCCATATGGTTCATTAAGCTGCCAGCCAGGCAAACCCGGGAGATATCCAGTAATGGAGAGTAAAACAAGAATAAAAGCATTACTAGCGAAGGCAAAATATATCGCCCTCCTTGCCAATCTAAGCCCATATGACTCATTTAGCAGATCAACTATCAAGAACGTCAACGGATAGAGAAAAACACCAGGAGTAACCACGACATCAAAATACTCCAAATAAATAAGCTTTGCCGCAGCGACATTAGTAAAAATATAGAGCGCAAAAAGCATTAGATTAAGAGCAACATAAGCCATCCATGACCTTTCATT
>NZ_RCOE01000087.1:0-6303 GCF_004321495.1 Pseudomonas sp. Sample_10 | reverse complement strand
GTTCGGCCATTGTTGCCTCGGATAACGTAAGCGCCCGGAACCGTCCGAGCGACGCAGGTCTGTGGTGACCTGTGGCGGAATGTACGACCAGCTGTGGCAGACTGTCCAGCCTCCTTGTAAACAAATTTTTCCGAAGGAAATGGAACGATGGAATTCACCAGTGGCTTTTTGCTGAGCCTTTCGCTGTGCCTGGACATCGGCGTGGCCAACATCGCGATGATCACCCTGGCGATGCAACGCGGCTATTTTCAAGGCTTTGCACTGGGCCTGGGGACTTGTGTCGGCGACCTGGTCTACGCGGTGCTGGCGCTGGCCGGCATGACCGTTTTGCTGCAATACGAAACCGTCCGTTGGGTGTTGTGGATCGGCGGTTCGGCGCTGCTGGTGTACTTCGCGGCGAAGATGATTTACTCGGCGATCCACCATGAGGCGCTGTTGGCGCAGACTGCTGAAGTCGGCCACAACTCCCATCGCAAGGAATTCTTTCGCGGGATTTTTCTCGCCATGTCGTCGCCCAGCGCCATTCTCTGGTTCGCGGCCGTGGGCGGCACGCTGATCGCCCGTTCCGGAGGCGGGGGTGGGTTGAGTTCGGCGCTGTTCCTCGGCGGCTTCCTCTGCGCCGGGCTGCTGTGGTGCGCAGGCGTGTGCTTCGCGGCGAGCCACGGTGGCAAGTTGCTCGGCGACAAATTGCTGCGTTACTCCTACATGGCATCGGCGGCGATCTTCTGCTACTTCGCGGTCTACGTGATCCTGTCTGGCTACAACGAGTTTGTGGGCTCTGGCGCCGTCGAGCAGTTGCACGCCTTGTAACTTGGCGATGCGGGATTGGCTTCTATACTCCCTGCCAAACCCACTTTTAAGCGCCAGGAGTCGAGTCATGGATGAACAAACACGTGTTGAGGTGTCCGAACCCCGCATTGAGCACGGGCACTTTCTGCTGATTGCAGGGCTTGGCGGAAAATTTACCCAACAAACCGTGAAAGGCATTCCCGAACTCTGGGAAAAATTCATCCCCCATATTGGCAATGTTCCAGGGCAAAAAGGCGAAGTGACCTACGGTGTCTGCTGCAATTTCGATGGCCAGGGCGGATTCGATTACATCGCCGGCGTCGAGATCAGCAAGCTCGACGATTTGCCGGAAACGTACCGCTGGGTAGAGGTCCAGCCCCAGCAATACGTCGTGTTCGAGCACAAGGGTGCGCTGGAAGACCTGCCGCAAACCTTCCAGTACATCCACGGTACGTGGTTGCCGCAGTCCGGACACGAGCAATTGGCCGCTCCGGAGTTCGAGCGCTACAGCGAAGATTTCAACCCGAAGCTCAACACCGGCAAGCTGGAAATCTGGCTGCCGATCAAGGCGTAATCGAGGCATCGGAGAGTAGATCGGTAGATTCGTCTCTCGATGTCGCGCAGCCGCTGATTTATGATCCCGGCCTTTCCCTCGCTGATTCCGAGCTGCCATGAACACCGTCATCCGCAATGTCACGCCCGCTGACCTGGACCGCTGCTACGCCATCGAAACCGTTGCCTACGAAGGCGACGAAGCCGCCACCCGGGAAAAAATCGCCACCCGCATCGCCACCTGGCCTGAGGGTTTCATCGTTGCTGAAGTGGATGGCGTGGTAGCCGGTTTCATCAACTCCGGTGCGGCATTTCAGGTGGAAATGTCCGACGAGGCGTTCAAGGAGCTGATTGGCCACGACCCGGCCGGACCGCACGTGGTGATCATGTCGGTGGTGGTGCATCCGGATTATCAGGGGCAGGGTTTGGCGAAACGCTTGATGGGCGAGTTCATCGAGCGCATGCGCGCGCTTAACAAGGCCAGTATCAACCTGATGTGCAAAGAGCGGCATATCCCGCTGTATGCCGGGTTCGGCTTTGCCTATATCAAGCCATCGGCGTCCGACCACGGTGGCATGGCATGGCACGAGATGGCACTCAATCTCTAAATCCGACGCAACCCCCTGTAGGAGCGAGCCGGCTCGCTCCTACATTGGTTTTGTATTGATCCCCGGTTAGAAAAACAACCCCATCCGCCGCTCATACCCGATCCGCCCTTTATACGCCTCGCCACTGTCGACAAAACCATACCGGGCATACAGCGCAATGGCGGTGTCGTTGTCCGCATCCACCGACAATTCCAACCCTTTGATCTCCGGCCAAGCCTGGCGCGCAGCCTCGGGCAAGGCTTGCAGGCAGGCCTTGCCGTAGCCTTTGCCTTGCGAATGTTGGTCGACTTGCAGGGCATGCAGGGTGGCGCTGTGTTCATTGGCCCATTCAGGCAATACCGGGGGGCGCTTGAGCAGCAGGAAGGCCACCGGAATGTCTTCAGCCAGCAGGGCAAATCCTTTGACCCCCGGGCCGGGCTTGGACAACAAGGTGTGCAATGCACCGTGGATGTCGCCGCAGAACTTTATCTGCTCGGGATGTACTTCAATGGCCTCGATCTGTTGGCGCTGCAGCGCATTCAGGCTTTCGTATGGCATGAGTCGGGTTGTCACGGGACGGTCCTTTTTCCAACATGATTAGAACCCCGGATTCTAGCGATTCCGGTGGATTGGATTATTTTTATTTCACCTGTCGATTCAACGGATCGCCAGACGACTATGGGTGTCTTCCAACAAAAACCACGGAGAACCACCATGAACTCGCAAACCCAGATCCAGAACCTCATCGAAAGCTATCGCCAGGCCGTCATGGCCAAGGACGTGGATAAAGTCATGGCGCTGTATGCCGATGACATCGTCTCCTTCGACGCGGTCAAGGCTTTGCAATTCAAGGGCAAGTCCGCCTATCGCGCCCATTGGCAGGAGTGCATGCAAATGTGCCCCGGCCCGCACATCTTCGAGTTCCACGAAGTTACCATCGAACCGTCCCAGGAAATCGCCTTCGCCCACTGGCTGGCCCATTGCGGCGGCACCAACGACAAGGGCGAAACCCAGGCCTGCTGGATGCGCGTCTCGCAGTGCTACCGGCAAGAAGCGGGGTTGTGGCAGATCGTCCATGAACACTGGTCGGCACCGTTCGACATGCAAACCGGTGCACCGCTGTTCGACCTCAAGCCCTGAGATTTTTTTATCGCAAACAACGCCAAGGTGCCGATCTGCGGCCATAGTTGATCCGTTCGATGAAGGAGAACGCGATGAAGTATTTATGCCTGGTCTACAGCGATGAGCACCTGCTGCATTCGCTGCCGGAGAGCCCGCACGATTCCGAGTGCATGGCTTATGCCGAGTCGATCCAGGGCAGTGGCCGGATGGTCGCCGCCGAGGCGCTGGAATCCGTGCAGACCGCCACCACCGTGCGCATGCGCAACGGCAAAATGTCGATCACCGACGGCCCGTTCGCCGAAACCAAAGAGCAGTTGGCCGGTTTCTACCTGATCGATGCCAAGGACCTCAACGAAGCCATCCAGGTCGCCGGGAATATCCCGGCGGCGCGGGTCGGCAGCGTTGAAGTGCGCCCCGTGCGCCAGTTGAATCCTTGAGTGATGGTGGCGCAAGCGGTCAAGGCGCGGGTCGAGCAGGTTTATCGTGAAGACTCGCGACGCATCCTGGCAACGTTGATTCGCTTGCTCGGCGATTTCGACCTCGCCGAAGAAGCTTTGCACGAGGCGTTCTTCGTCGCGGTCGAACGCTGGCAACAGGACGGCGTGCCGGACAACCCACGTACGTGGCTGGTGTCTACCGGGCGCTTCAAGGCCATCGACGTGTTGCGTCGGCGTGCCCGGTTCAATGCTTCGCGGCCATTGTTGCTAGCGCAACTGGAGGCGCTGGAGCAGGCGGACTGGAGTGACGAAGACGTGGAAGATGATCGCTTGCGCCTGATCTTCACCTGTTGTCACCCGGCATTGGCGGCGGATGCCCAGGTGCCGTTGACCCTGCGGGAAGTCTGCGACCTGACCACCGAAGAAATTGCCCGAGCCTTTCTCTCGGCGCCGGCCACCATCGCCCAACGCATCGTGCGGGCCAAGGCAAAGATCCGTGACGCAAAAATTCCCTATCAGGTGCCCTCTCTGGCGGAATTACCCGAACGCCTCGACAGCGTGCTGCGGGTGATTTATCTGGTGTTCAACGAGGGTTATTCGGTGTCTATCGGCGCACAGGTGACCCGCGAAGACCTTACCCGCGAGGCGATTCGCCTCGGCCGGTTGCTGATGGAATTGCTGCCCGAACCGGAAGTCATGGGTTTGCTGGCCATGATGTTGTTGCACGAGTCGCGGCGGGTGGCCAGAACCTCTGCGAGCGGCGAACTGATTTTGCTGGATGAGCAGGACCGAACGTTGTGGAACGGCGCAATGATCGCCGAAGGCTGCGAGCTGGTGGAGCGGGCGTTGAGCAGTCGCCGATTTGGCCCCTATTGCCTGCAAGCGGCGATTGCCGCAGTTCATGCCGAGGCCCCCTCGGTGGATGAAACCGATTGGGAGCAGATCGTCGGACTCTATGACGTGTTGCTGCGGGCGGTGCCTTCGCCGGTGATCGAGTTGAATCGGGCGGCGGCGATTTCCAAACGGGATGGACCGTTGGCGGGGTTGATTCTGGTCGAGGCGATTCTGGCGCGCGGTGATCTGCTCGATTACCACTTGGCACATTCGGCGCGGGCGGAGTTTTGCCGGCAGCTGGGCCGGGTGGAACAGGCGCGGGCCGCCTATGAGCGGGCACTTGAGTTGACGCAGCAGGCGCCGGAGCGGCGGTTTATCGAGGGGCGGCTCAAGGCGTTGGAGTGATGTGACTTCGCCGGCCTCATCGCGGGCAAGCCCGCTCCCACAGTGGTTTGAGGTGCACACAACTTTTGGTATCGACACAAATCCCTGTGAGGCTTGCCCGCGATAGGGCCGAAGGACCTTCACTCCAACATCTTCCCTAACAACCAACTCCCGGCAGACCCAGGTGGATGCAATCGCGACCACAGCGCATCGACCGACACCGTTTTCGGCCAGCCGCGCACGTGCAGTTCCTGCAAGGTGCCCGGGCCGAAGCGCGCCACCAGCCAACGCGGCAACGGCGCCCAGCCAAATCCACCCTGAGCCATTTCCAACAGCATCAAATAACTCGGCGCTGACCACATGCGGCCCTTCGCCCGGCTTTCGTAAGGATTGACGATGGTCGCCAGGCGCAACTCACGGTGTTGCTGCAACACGTCCTGGTCAATGTGATCCAGCGCGGCCAACGGATGCATCGGCGACACGAACAGCGCAATCTCCGTGCGTTCGTCCACTGTCGACCTGACCAGGTCCGGCGGATAGCTGTCCTGCATTTCAGCAAAGGCGAGCTGCGCCCGACCGCTTTGCACCAACGCCACCAAGTCATCGCATTCGGCGATCAGGCATTCGAGCTCCAGGTCCGGGTAACGCTGTTCGAAGGCGCTGAGCGAAGCTTCGAAGCGGTCGGACTGGTACGTGTCGGAAAGAGCGACCGTCAGTTTCGCCTCAACCCCTTGCGAGAGCTGGGTGGCAGTCATTTCCAGGCGACTGGTGGCGGCCAGTATGTCTTCCGCCCGTTGCAGTACTACTCGTCCGGCGGGCGTCAGGCCGGGTTTGCGGCTGCTGCGGTCGAACAACGTCAGGTTCAGGTCGATTTCGAGGCTGGCGACAGCCGCGCTAATGGTCGACTGACTCCGGCCCAGCTTTCGCGCGGCAGCGGAAAACGATCCTTGGGTGGCGGCTTCGACAAACGCCAGCAGCACTTCATGAGAGGCCATGAACTATCGCCTTGATCGATGGTTATTGATTACGAAGTATCGGTGTGATGGCGGATCATGGCAACCATCGCTACCCAAGGAGTCCAGGCCATGAGCGCCAACAAATCCATCACTGAACGTATCTTCCAGGCGATCGGTTTCGAACTGCTGGCCATTCTGATCTGTACGCCCTTGCTGGCCTGGATCATGGAAAAGCCGATGCTGGAAATGGGGGCGGTCGCCTTGCTGATCGCGGCACTGGCGCTGGCTTGGAACGTGATCTTCAACGGCCTGTTCGACCGGTTGCTCAAGCGTTTTGCCATTGCCCACAACGCCTGGGTCCGTGTGGTGCACGCGCTGCTGTTCGAAGGCGGACTGGTTGCCCTTGGCGTGCCCTTGATCGCGTGGTGGCTGAACGTCAGTCTGTGGCAGGCGTTCCTACTGGATATCGGCGTACTGCTGTTTTTCCTGCCGTACACCTACCTTTATCACTGGGTGTACGACGTGGTCCGCGAGCGGTTGGTTATCCGCTCTACGTGTAACGCGTAACCTGTAGAGGGGCGATCACCAGCGCGACGCCCATCTACAGAAGTGGCGCTTAATAATCCCGCCGTTTGCGGAACG
>NZ_RCOE01000023.1:0-6385 GCF_004321495.1 Pseudomonas sp. Sample_10 | reverse complement strand
GGGTCGATCACGGCAACAACCTCGCAAACGCATGTCGCCGCATTGTTCCACAAAGGTTGTGAAGGCAGCAACGCGCCGGCCTACCTTATGTGCACTCTTGTGAAAAGTACGTATTCTGGTGACCTTTCTACAGACTTTTCAGCGAGTAACTGCAATGCGGCTGGCTTTATTCGACTTGGACAACACGCTTCTGGGCGGCGACAGCGACCACGCCTGGGGCGATTACCTGTGTGAGCGAGGCTTCCTCGACCCCATCGCCTACAAGGCTCGAAACGACGAGTTCTATCAGGATTACCTGGCCGGCAAGCTGGACAACGATGCGTACCTGAACTTTTGCCTGGAGATTCTCGGCCGCACGGAAATGGACGTGCTTGCCCTTTGGCACAGCGACTACATGCGCGACTGCATCGAGCCGCTGATGCTGCCCAAGGCCATCGAGCTGCTTGCAAAACACCGCGCCGCCGGCGACAAGCTGGTGATCATCACCGCCACCAACCGCTTCGTCACAGGGCCTATCGCCGAGCGTCTTGGCGTCGAAACACTGATCGCCACCGAATGCGAAATGCTTGATGGTCGCTACACCGGGCGCAGCACCGATGTGCCGTGCTTTCGCGAAGGCAAGGTGACGCGGTTGAATCGTTGGCTGGAAGAGACCGGGCATTCGTTGGAGGACAGCTATTTCTACAGCGACTCGATGAATGATTTGGCGCTGCTGGAGCAAGTGGCCAACCCGATCGCTGTCGATCCGGACCCGAATTTGCGCGCTGAAGCCGAGAAGCGTGGCTGGCCGGTGATTACGCTGCGCGACTGATATCGCCATCGCTGGCAAGCCAGCTCCCACAGGTTTTTCGGGTGTTCACACAATTGGTGCTCACTGAAAATCCTTGTGGGAGCTGGCTTGCCAGCGATTGGGCCAACGCAGTTTCATTGATTAAACCGGCTTGGCGCCCATCAATCCGGCAATGGCGATAAAGCAGACAAAGCTGAACACCGCCAACGCAAAAGTAAATTTACCCACGCCACCCGGCGCCTTGCGCAGCTTGTTCAGCCGCACCAGCAGCCAGAACCACGCCAGCGCCGCTAAGGTATACAGCACACTCGACACCAGCAGCCAGGTCTGCCCCAGCGGCCAGCCCACCAGGTGCACCATCCACCAGCCGGTAAACGGCATGCTCAGCAATGCCAGCCCCATCAGCAGCCAGATAAACACTCGCGGCCTTTGCAGAGTGCGGCTGCCCGCCGTCGCATCGCCATTACGTCGAGTACGCCAGACCCAGATCCCCAGGCCCAACGCACTCAGCAGCAGCACGAGCGTTGCCACCGTGTGCGCCATTTTCAGCGCCGTTAATGTTTCCATGGTTCGATGTCCTTATACAGTGCCCATCAGCGTAGCCGTTCAGCCAAGAAACAGCTGATAGGCCGGGTTGTCGCTTTCATCCCAGTAGGGGTAACCGATTTCTTCCAGCGCCGCCGGCACCAGGTGACGCTCATCGTGAGGCACTTGCAGGCCCGCGACCACACGGCCATCCGCCGCGCCATGGTTGCGGTAATGGAACATCGAGATATTCCAGCGCCCGCCGAGTTTGTTGAGGAAGTTGAACAAGGCACCCGGACGCTCCGGGAACTCGAAGCGCAGGATCACTTCGTCAACCACATGCGCCGCGCGGCCACCGACCATGTGCCGGATGTGCAATTTGGCCAGTTCGTTGTCGGTCAGATCGATGACCGGGAAGCCTTGCTCGCTCAGGCTGGCGATCAGCGCGCTGCGCGGGTCGGTGTCCGGGTGCGTTTGCACGCCGACAAAGATGTGCGCTTCGCTACCGGTGTTGTAGCGGTAGTTGAATTCGGTAATCTGACGCTTGCCGATGGCCTCGCAGAATGCCTTGAAACTGCCCGGCTTCTCGGGAATGGTCACCGCGATGATCGCTTCGCGGCCTTCGCCCAATTCCGCGCGCTCGGCCACATGGCGCAGGCGGTCGAAGTTGACGTTGGCGCCGGAGTCGATGGCCACGAAAGTCTGCCCGGTCACCCCACGCTGCTCGACGTACTTCTTGATCCCGGCCACACCCAAGGCGCCGGCAGGTTCGGTGATCGAGCGGGTATCGTCGTAGATATCCTTGATCGCCGCGCAGATTTCGTCGGTGCTGACGGTGATGACTTCATCCACGTAATCCTTGCAGATCTCGAAGGTGTGCTGGCCAATCTGCGCCACCGCCACGCCGTCGGCGAAGATGCCCACGGTCGGCAGCACCACACGCTCGCCCGCCGCCATCGCCGCTTGCAGACAGTTGGAGTCGTCCGGCTCGACGCCGATGATCCTGATGTCCGGCCGCAGATACTTCACGTACGCCGCGATGCCGGCGATCAGGCCGCCACCGCCGACCGGGACGAAAATCGCATCCAATGGCTGCGGGTGCTGGCGCAAAATCTCCATGGCCACCGTGCCCTGCCCGGCAATGGTGTGGGGATCGTCGTAGGGATGAATGTAGACGTAGCCTTTTTCATCGACCAGTTTCAGCGAGTAGGCCAGGGCTTCAGGGAACGAATCCCCATGCAGCACCACTTTGCCACCGCGCGAGCGAACGCCTTCGACCTTGATCTCGGGCGTGGTCTTGGGCATGACGATGGTCGCTTTCACACCCAACACCTTGGCCGCCAAGGCCAGGCCCTGTGCATGATTGCCCGCCGACGCCGTGACCACGCCGCGAGCACGCTCTTCATCGCTCAGTTGGGTCAGCTTGTTATAAGCGCCGCGAATCTTGAACGAGAACACCGGCTGCAAGTCTTCGCGCTTGAGCCAGATATCGTTGCCCAGCCGCTCGGAGAGCTGGCGGGCAGTCTGCAATGGGGTTTCTACGGCAACGTCATAAACGCGCGAGGTGAGGATCTTTTTGACGTACTGTTCAAGCATCGGAAAGCATCACTGAGCGAGTTGGGCAGGACCATGGAGTCTAACCCGGCTTTTGTCCGCACGACCACACTAAACCGGTGGTTTCAGGCACCGTTGGACCATTGTGGCGAGGGAGCTTGCTCCCGCTGGAGTACGAAGCGCTCCCCCGCATTCATCCGGATGTATCGCTTACCAGGTTTTGCGACTGCTTCGCAGCCGAGCGGGAGCAAGCTCCCTCGCCACAAAAGCAATCCGGCACCCCGGCTCCTGTTCTCTGCCAATCGGACAATGACCTTCCCCGCCCCGAAGCCTATAATGCCGGCCTTTCGTTCCCTCCTCGGCACTCCGGAGCCCGCATGAACCAGGATCAACTCAAACAGGCAGTGGCTCAGGCCGCCGTCGACTTCATCCTTCCGAAACTCGACGACAAGAGCATCGTCGGTGTCGGCACCGGCTCCACCGCCAACTGTTTCATTGACGCGCTGGCCCAACATAAAGGTGCATTCGACGGCGCTGTCGCCAGCTCCGAAGCCACCGCCGCGCGCCTGAAGGGCCACGGGATTCCGGTGTACGAACTGAACACTGTCAGCGACCTGGAGTTCTACGTCGACGGTGCCGATGAAAGTGACGAGCATCTGAACCTGATCAAGGGCGGCGGCGCAGCCCTGACCCGTGAGAAGATCGTCGCGGCGGTGGCCAAGACTTTCATTTGCATCGCCGATGCCAGCAAGCTGGTGCCGGTCCTCGGCGCATTCCCGCTGCCGGTGGAAGTGATCCCGATGGCTCGCAGCCACGTGGCACGCCAACTGGTGAAACTGGGCGGCGACCCGGTCTACCGCGAAGGTGTGCTGACCGACAACGGCAATATCATCCTCGACGTGCACAACCTGCAGATCACCAACCCGGTGGAGCTGGAAACGCAGATCAATGCAATCGTCGGCGTTGTGACCAATGGCCTGTTCGCGGCGCGACCTGCGGACCTGTTGTTGCTGGGGACCAGCGAAGGCGTGAAGACCCTCAAGGCTTGATGACCTGCAGGAGCAAAGCTTGCTCGCGATGAACGATAACGCGGTGCGTCAGACGCGCCGCCATCGCGAGCAAGCTCAGCTCCTACAGTGCCCGGTGGTGTCTTTCAGGGTTGTGCTGGCTTCTTGAACACGTAGAACAAATTCGGCTCGCTCACCAGGTACATCGTACCGTCGTCGTCCATGGCGATCCCTTCCGCTTGCGGCACGGTCTTTTTCAGCCCCTGGCGCCCCTTGCTCAGTGACATGGTGCTCAGCGGTCGGCCGTCGACATCCAGCTCCAGAATCAACCGCGACTCGTCAGACAGCGCCATCAAGTGGCCGCTGCGCTCGTCGTATTGCAGGCTCGACAGATCACGCACGAACATCCCGGCATCGCGCTTGGGGTTGTTGATCACGTGCACCGCGTAAGATTTTTCCGGATTGAAATGCGGAAACCCGTGCACTTCATAGATCAGCATCGGGTCGCGCTCCTTGGCAACAAACAGACGCTTGCCCACCGAATCGTAAGCCAAGCCCTCAAAACCCTTGTTGCCGCTCATGTGCACACCAAGGGTCATTTGCTCCGCGTCCGCCGAGTCGAGGAAGGTGGTGTCGTCCTCCAGACGGATCTTGATCAGTCGCTGCTCACGTTCATCGGTGATGACATAGGTGTCGGCACTGATGAACTCAACGGCTTCCGGATCACCAAATCCGATCAAGGCAATGCGGCGAAGGATCCTGCCGTCCAGGGACAGTTCGATCAGTTCCGAGTTTTTATTGGTGACGGTGAACAGGCTTTTGCGCACCGGGTCGTAGGTCAGTGCCGAGACGTCATCATCGAGCCCCTCGATGACCTGCGCTTCCAAAACCACTTGATACTGGTCAAGGGCAATAGACTGGGTACTTAACGGCTGCCAGAGCGTGTGCAGATTGAACCAGGTCCGCTCAAACAGGCGCAGATACTGGCCGACCGCGATCAACACGATCAACGCAATCACCGACAGCATGAGAATCAGGGGTTTGGGGCGGGCAAATCGACGCATTGGAGGCAGGCTCGGAATTAGATCAGGCGGATGAAATATCACGCCTGTCTGAATTGAAGCTTAATGGCCACTTGCCCGCTCCTACAACCGACGCTGTAAATTCCTACAAAATTGTTTCAACGCTGTTTTTCAAAACGGTAAAACAGGTTCGGCTCGCTGACGAAATACAGGTTACCGGACTCGTCCATGGTCACGCCTTCGGCGCGAGGGATGGTGTTTTTCAGGCCGTTGAAACCGCGCAGCAGCGTCATGAAACTGACCTGCTCGCCTTTTTCGTCGAGCTCCAGCAACAGGTGCGAATCAGCGGACAATACCAGGGTGTGGCCGGTCCGCGGATCGATGGCCAACGCTGACAGATTGCGAATATCCAGTTCGTCACTGGCCAATGCCTGCTTGTCACCGATCAGCTTCTGGCCATCACCCTTCCAGGTGAACAGCGCCGGTGGCCGTTCTTCGCCAAGCAGCAACTGCTGGTTACGCGGATCCCAGGTAACGGCTTCGAACGCCTTGTTCTGGTCTTTCGAGAGGCCCAGGTCATACTTGGGGAAGTTGGCGATGTTCAGCTCGCGGGTGTCGGCATCGACCTTGACGATGCTCACCAAGTGATCACGCTCATCGACGATGGCCAGCAAACCATTGCCCATCACAGTGACGCCTTCGGGGTTGCTCCAGCCCACCAGAGGCATCTTGCGCAACACATCGCCCTGCAACGACAGCTCGACCAGGAACGGGTTTTTACCCATGACTGAAAACAGGGTCTTGGTCTGGGGATCGTAGGCAACGTCCGAAGCTTCATCCTTTTCCATGCCCGGCAGCGGCTTGGCGTCGATCACCACGTGATAGTCCGGCAGCCAGACACTCTCCTGACGCTCGGCGGCGCTTTCGAAGCGTTCCTGGAGCCAGAGCACCCCGCGATCATCCCAATGCATGGCAAACGCCAGGCCGTATGCAATGGCGGCCACTAGCAAAAGCCAGGAATACCAACGCAAGGCAAAGCGTGAGCGACGGACAGGTTTGAGCGTGGTGAGCGGTGGAGTGGCCATCAGGGATGCGTTCCAGAAATTCAGGCTAGGGGTAATAGCACAATTGGGATCGGCTCAGACGCCGAAATCCCGGGAATTATCCAGACCGAATGTGAAAAAACCGGGAAATGGCAGCAACGCCTTCCGACCAGTAGGAGCAAAGCTTGCTCGCGATGAACGATAACCCGGTGTGTCAGGTATACCGCCATCGCGGGCAAGCCACGCTCCTACAGGGCTTGGTGCCGACTTAACGGACGCTGCTGGTGAAGCTGCTGGCGCCCGGCAGTTCCAGAACGATTTCGTCGCCGACATTCAACGGACCAACGCCCACCGGCGTGCCGGTCAGGATCACATCGCCCGCTTGCAGGGAGAAGCAGCCGGCCATGTGCTGGATCATCGGCACGATCGGGTTGAGCATCGCGC
>NZ_RCOE01000146.1:0-1350 GCF_004321495.1 Pseudomonas sp. Sample_10 | reverse complement strand
TGGAAATGGTCGAGGTGTTGGACGCGAGGATGGTGTCCTCTTTGACCTTGTCTTCAACTTCCGCCAGAACGGCTTGCTTGACTTTAGGGTTCTCGACAACCGCTTCCACCACCAGATCCACGTGACCGAAGTCGCCGTAAGACAGGGTTGGGCGGATGCCATTGAGCACTTCAGCCATTTTCGCAGCGGTCATGCGGCCTTTATCAACGCGGCCAACCAGCAGTTTGGCGGCTTCGGCCAGACCTTGCTCGATCCCGGCTTCGTTGATGTCCTTCATCAGGATCGGCGTGCCCTTGGACGCCGATTGATAGGCGATACCGCCACCCATGATGCCGGCGCCCAGAACGGCGGCCTGCTTCACGTCCTTGGCGATTTCGTCGTAGGCCTTGGCCTTTTTCTTCAGTTCCTGATCGTTCAGGAACAGACCGATCAAGCTCTGCGCGGCAGAGGTCTTGGCCAGTTTGACGAAACCAGCAGCCTCGACTTCCAGCGCCTTTTCGCGACCGAAGTTCGCGGCTTTCTGGATAGTCTTGATCGCCTCAACCGGCGCCGGGTAGTTCGGGCCGGCTTGACCTGCCACGAAACCTTTGGCGGTTTCGAAAGCCATCATTTGTTCAATGGCGTTCAGCTTGAGCTTTTCAAGCTTCGGCTGGCGCTTGGCCTTGTAGTCGAACTCGCCGGAAATGGCGCGCTTGATCATTTCAAGTGCGGCTTCCTGCAGCTTCTCAGGGGCAACTACTGCGTCCACTGCGCCGACTTTGAGCGCGTCTTCCGGACGGTTTTCCTTGCCAGCGGCAATCCACTCGATGGCGTTGTCGGCACCGATCAGGCGCGGCAGACGCACAGTGCCGCCGAAGCCCGGGTAGATGCCCAGCTTGACTTCCGGCAGACCGATCTTGGCCTTGGTGGACATGACGCGGTAATCCGCCGCCAGGCACATTTCCAGACCACCACCCAATGCGATGCCGTTGATGGCAACCACTGTCGGGACGTTGAGGTCTTCGAAATCGCTGAAAATCTTGTTGGCTTCGAGGTTGCCTGCAACAAGCTCTGCATCCGGCAGCTTGAAGTTGTCGACAAATTCGGTGATGTCGGCGCCGACGATGAAAACGTCCTTGCCACTGCTGACGATCACACCCTTGATCGAAGCATCTGCCTTGATGGTGTCTACGGCCTGACGCAGTTCGTTCAGGGTTAGACGGTTGAACTTGTTGACGGACTCACCCTTGAGGTCGAATTTCAATTCGACGATGCCACTTTCAAGAGCCTTAACCGTGATGGCTTTACCTTCGTAAATCATCAACTGATCTCCACGATATGGAAGCTGAACAGTACACGTCGGACGCAGGC
>NZ_RCOE01000103.1:0-1350 GCF_004321495.1 Pseudomonas sp. Sample_10 | reverse complement strand
CCATTGCCTGGCACCTGCGCGAAGCCATCGGTGGTGACGACAGCCGCTACAAGCGTGTGGTGTTCAACGAAATCACCAAGAAGGCGATTCAGGAAGCTTTCTCCCAGCCGGGTGAACTCGACATCGACCGTGTCAACGCCCAGCAGGCGCGTCGTTTCCTCGATCGCGTCGTGGGTTACATGGTTTCGCCGCTGCTGTGGGCCAAGATCGCCCGTGGTCTGTCGGCCGGTCGTGTGCAATCGGTTGCGGTGAAACTGGTGGTTGAGCGTGAGCGCGAGATCCGTGCGTTCATCCCGGAAGAGTACTGGGAAGTTCACGCCGACCTCGGCACCGCCAAAGGCGCCACTGTGCGTTTCGACGTCGCTCGCGAAAAGGGCGAAGCCTTCAAGCCGCTCAACGAAGCCCAGGCCATGGCCGCGCTGGAGAAGCTCAAGGCGTCCAGCTACAGCATCGTCAAGCGCGAAGACAAGCCGACCAGCAGCAAGCCGTCGGCACCGTTCATCACGTCCACCCTGCAGCAGGCCGCAAGCAACCGGCTGGGCTTCGGCGTGAAGAAAACCATGATGATGGCCCAGCGTCTGTACGAAGCCGGCTACATCACTTACATGCGTACCGACTCGACCAATCTCTCGGCCGACGCCGTGGCGATGGCGCGCACTTACATCGAGGACGAATTCGGCAAGAAGTACCTGCCGGAAACGCCGAACGTCTACAGCAGCAAGGAAGGCGCGCAAGAGGCTCACGAAGCGATTCGTCCATCTGACGCCAATACCGAGCCAAGCAAGCTGTCGGGCATGGAGCGTGACGCTGAGCGTC
The DNA here is from genome assembly GCF_004321495.1 of Pseudomonas sp. Sample_10. Classification (NCBI taxonomy): domain Bacteria; kingdom Pseudomonadati; phylum Pseudomonadota; class Gammaproteobacteria; order Pseudomonadales; family Pseudomonadaceae; genus Pseudomonas; species Pseudomonas sp. Sample_10. The sequence goes on along the minus strand of NZ_RCOE01000103.1, from coordinate 534 downwards.
TCTACGAGCTGATCTGGCGCCAGTTCCTCGCTTGCCAGATGCTCCCGGCGCAGTACCTGTCCACCACCGTGACTGTCGGGGCTGGCGATTTCGAATTGCGCGCCAAGGGCCGTATTCTCAAGTTCGACGGTTACACCCGCGTCATGCCACAAATCGCCAAGCCAGGTGATGACGATGTGCTGCCGGACATGGCCCAGGGTGATGCGATGAAGCTGATCAAGCTTGATCCGACCCAGCACTTCACCAAGCCACCGGCGCGTTACTCGGAAGCCAGCCTGGTTAAAGAAATGGAAAAACGCGGCATCGGTCGTCCTTCGACCTACGCTGCGATCATTTCGACCATCCAGGACCGCGGCTACGTGGCGCTGCACAACCGTCGCTTCTACTCGGAAAAGATGGGTGACATCGTCACCGAGCGTCTGGCCGAGAGCTTCTCCAACCTGATGGACTACGGCTTCACCGCCGGCATGGAAGAGCATCTCGATGACGTGGCCCAGGGCGAACGCGACTGGAAAAACGTGCTCGACGAGTTCT
>NZ_RCOE01000050.1:0-1351 GCF_004321495.1 Pseudomonas sp. Sample_10 | reverse complement strand
GCTTCACGAGCCGATTCCTGAGCGGCGATCAGCGGAGCTGCGTCGGTCAGTTTTTCGGCGAAGGCTTTTTCGACGCTGGCAGCAACGAAGTTCTTGAAGTCGTCTTGCAGGGCCAGGAAGTCGGTCTGCGAGTTGACTTCCAGCAGCACGGCTGCCTTGTCATTCGATTTGATGGCGATTGCGCCTTCAGCGGCAACGTTGCCAGCTTTTTTCGCAGCCTTGATGGCGCCCGAAGCACGCATGTCATCAATGGCTTTTTCGATGTCGCCGCCAGCCTTGGTCAAGGCCTTTTTGCAGTCCATCATGCCTTCGCCAGTACGCTCGCGCAGTTCTTTGACCAACGCTGCAGTAATCTCTGCCATTTCAAAATTCCTCTTGGATAGGTTATCAACCATTCCACCCGATCGAACGGGCGTTAAATTCTTCCCGAACCACCCTTGTAAGCTGCTGCACGTTACAAATGCTGTAGCTGCGCCGCCGACAAATGGTTTTCGAGGTGGCAAAAAGGGGGCCAAGCCCCCTTTTTGCTTACTGAGTCAACGCCAGGGGCGTCGATTACTCAGCGGCTGCTGCCGGAGCTTCTTCAGCGAAGACTTCGGTGCCGCCATTAACATTGTTGCGACCACGGATAACAGCGTCAGCCATCGAACCCATGTACAGCTGGATAGCGCGGATTGCGTCATCGTTGCCTGGGATGATGTAGTCAACGCCTTCCGGGCTGCTGTTGGTATCGACAACGCCGATGACCGGGATGCCCAGCTTGTTGGCTTCGGTGATCGCGATGCGCTCGTGATCAACGTCGATAACGAACAGAGCGTCTGGCAGACCGCCCATGTCCTTGATACCACCCAGGGAACGATCCAGCTTCTCAAGATCGCGAGTGCGCATCAGCGCTTCTTTCTTGGTCAGCTTGGCGAAAGTACCGTCTTCGGCTTGTACTTCAAGGTCACGCAGACGCTTGATGGAAGCACGGATGGTCTTGAAGTTGGTCAGCATGCCGCCCAACCAGCGGTGATCGACGTACGGCGAACCGCAACGTGCTGCTTCTTCAGCAACGATCTTGCCAGCGGAACGCTTGGTGCCGACGAACAGAATCTTGTTTTTGCCCTGGGCCAGACGCTCTACGAAAGTCAGAGCTTCGTTGAACATTGGCAGGGTTTTTTCAAGGTTGATGATGTGGATCTTGTTACGCGCGCCGAAAATGTATTTACCCATTTTCGGGTTCCAGTAACGGGTCTGGTGACCGAAGTGCACACCGGCCTTCAGCATATCGCGCATGTTGACTTGGGACATGATAGTTCCTTAATAAGTCGGGTTTGGCCTCCACGTATCCCAATGACCAACCAGCAGC
>NZ_RCOE01000072.1:0-6408 GCF_004321495.1 Pseudomonas sp. Sample_10 | reverse complement strand
GTCTCGAACGTCGTGAAACGTTCGCCGCAGGCCAGGCATTCACGCCGGCGGCGCACCTGTTCGCCCTCGGCGACCAGACGCGAGTCGATGACCTTGGTGTCGTTGGCACCGCAGAAGGGACAGTGCATGGTGGCAGGCAACAAAAAAAGGGAGGGCCATGGTAGCGCATCCCGGTGGCAAGACAAGCCATAGGGTTTGCGGTATACAGACGGGATGATCAATTGATCCATGGATTTCATCTTTCCGGAGCTGCCAATGTCGTTACGTCCGCTCGTTTTGCTCAGCCTTTTCAGCCTGTTGGTGGCCTGCAGCAGCGATGCACCCCAGCCCCAGCCGCCAACGCCCGGCCCCGCGCCGCAACAAGCGCAGAAAAAAGCCAAAGAGGCCGCCAAACTCGGCCCGTTGCCCGCCCATCAACGGGAATTGAGCGGCACTCTGCAAGGCGTGCCGACCGGTGCCGAAGTCGAACTGGCCTTGCTGGTGATCGATGACAAGGACCGCCCGCAACAATTGCTCGCCAGTTCCAGCCTGATCGGCAACAACCAGATTTTGCCGTTCCACCTGCGTTTCAATCCAGAATCCTTCCCCGCCGGTGCCCGTGTCGAACTGCGAGGCCGCGCCAGCCAGTCCGGCCAGTTGATCCTGCATCTGCCGTCGCAAGTGATTACCCAGCCGACGACCCAGGCGCTGGGCCAGCTGCAATTCGTCAAAGCCCCATGAGTGCACCGCTCGACCTGCAACAGGCGTTGGGTGAACTGCTCGGTGATGCGCGCTTGGTCGCCTGTGAGCTACCGCAGACCGATCTGAAGTTGTGGCTGATCGACGGCGACAACATGGACCGCGCCTTCAGCCCCGAAGAAACCCGGCGCATCCTGCACGAGCCGCCATACTGGAGTTTCTGCTGGGCCAGCGGGTTGGCCGTGGCCCGTTATCTGGCCGACAACCGGCATTGGGTCGAAGGCAAACGTGTGCTGGATTTTGGCGCAGGGTCCGGTGTGGCGGGCATTGCCGCGGTGAAGGCCGGCGCACTGGAAGTAGTGGCCTGTGACCTTGATCCGCTGGCGATTGCCGCCTGTCGGGCGAATGCCGAACTCAATGGCGTACAACTCGACTACTCGACGGATTTTTTTGCCGAGGCCGATCGCTTCGATCTGATTCTGGTGGCGGACGTGCTGTACGACCGGGCCAACCTGCCATTGCTCGATGAGTTCTTGAGTCGTGGCCGGGAGGCGCTGGTGGCGGATTCGCGGGTACGGGATTTTCGCCATCCGCTGTACCGGCGTATCGAAATGCTCGAAGCCATGACCTTGCCGGATCTGGCCGAGCCGGAAGAGTTTCGGCATGTGAGCCTGTATCACGCCGCCCGTACATGAACGTTCCCACGCTCCGCGTGGGAATGCAGCCCAAGACGCTCCGCGTCTCAAAAGCAGACGCAGAGCGTCCCTTGAGGCGTTCCAACGCAGAGCGTGGGAACGATCAATGTTCCGACTTCCGGCCGCCCCCCACCAGGCCGTATAGTGGCCCCATTCACGCTTTTACGAGATTGCCCATGAGTCAGCAAACGCCGTACATCTTCGACGCCACGACTGCCGATTTTGACCAGTCGGTGATCGAGAACTCTTTCCACAAACCGGTGCTGGTGGATTTCTGGGCCGAATGGTGTGCGCCGTGCAAAGTGTTGATGCCGATGCTGCAGACCATCGCCGAGAGCTATCAGGGCGAATTGCTGCTGGCCAAGGTCAACTGCGACATCGAACAAGACATCGTCGCCCGCTTCGGTATTCGCAGCCTGCCGACCGTGGTGCTGTTCAAGGACGGTCAACCGGTGGACGGGTTTGCCGGTGCGCAGCCGGAATCCGCTGTGCGCGCCTTGCTTGAACCTCATGTGCAGATGCCGCCACCTGCAGCGGCCGATCCGTTCGAACAGGCCCAGGCCTTGTTCGACGACAGCCGATTCGCCGATGCCGAAGCGCTGCTCAAAGTCATCCTGGGCGAAGACAACACCAACGCCAAGGCCCTGATTCTCTACGCACGCTGCCTCACTGAGCGCGGTGAGCTGGGCGAGGCGCAAGTTGTGCTCGATGCGGTCAAGAGCGACGAACACAAGGCTGCCCTCGCCGGTGCCAAGGCGCAGATCAAGTTTCTCGGCCTGGCCCGGGATCTGCCGGATGCCGCTGACCTGAAGGCGCGACTGGCGAAAGACCCGCAGGACGACGAAGCGGTCTATCAACTGGCAATTCAGCAATTGGCCCGCCAGCAATACGACGCCGCGCTGGATGCCCTGCTCAAGTTGTTCATCCGCAATCGCAGCTACAACGAAGGCCTGCCGCACAAGACCTTGCTGCAAGTGTTCGAGCTGCTGGGCAATGACCACCCACTGGTGAGCACCTACCGTCGCAAGTTGTTTGCTGCGCTGTACTGATGATGCCGAGTAGGAGCCGGCTTGCTGGCAATGCACGATGACGCGGTTCACCTGCTGAAACGCAGCGTCCGCATCGCCAGCAAGCCGGCTCCTACAGCCAGCGATAAATCGGCGTATCGCCGCCGCTTTCCACCTTCACATCCGGGCTGTGGCGCAGGCGCACCAACAAGCGCTTGCCCGCTGCGGCGCTGCCGGTCAGAGCTTCAAGTTGATCGAGCAGATCCGGCCCGCTCAACTGTCCGGCCTTGCGCAGCAAATCCCTGGCGACCTGCCACAGCGAATCATCCTGGCTCATCGATTTCGCCGCTGGCGCGCTGACGTCGACTTTATCGACCTGCAACTGCGCGCCCAGCCTGGCCCAGTCGGCGTCATCCATTTCCAGCGTCAAATCCACCGGCCAGTCGCCGATGCTTCCGCGAATTCGCAACATAAGTCTGCTCCTGCACATTTCTGACTTGCATGCTCCCATGGGACTTGTGCAACGCCAAGCAGCCAGTCAAACTCTCCGCACTTACGTTATAAGATTACATAACAAATTGTTCACTTTACTTTCCGGAGACTCGCCATGCGTCGTCTGTTGCTCGCTTTGCCGTTTGCCTTGTTGCCCCTGGCTGTCGCCCATGCGGCTGACGAGCATGACCATGATCACGATCATGATCATGAGCACGGCAGCCTGGGTGCCCATGAGCACGGTGTCGGCCGGCTCAACGCGGCGCTGGACGGCCAGACCCTCGAGCTGGAGCTGGAAAGCCCGGCGATGAACCTGGTGGGCTTCGAACATGCCGCGACCACCGACGCCGACAAAGCCAAAGTCGCAGCGGTTCGTACTCAGCTGCAGAAACCACTGACGCTGTTCAACCTGGCGAAAGCTGCAGGCTGCGTGGTGCAAAACCAGACCCTGGAAAGCCCGCTGTTTGGCGATAAACCAGACGTCGATGATGACCACGATGGCGACGCCAAGGACGAGCATCATCACGACCACAGCGAAATCCACGCCCACTACCAGTTCACCTGCGCCACACCGGCGGCGCTGAAGACCCTGGATCTGGCGAACATTTTCAACAGTTTTCCGGCGACCCGGACCATTCAGGTACAACTGATCGGCCCGAGCGGGCAGCAAGGGGTTGAAGTGACGGCCCAGGCCGCAGCCCTGAAATTCTGAATCTATCCGGATCCTGTAGGAGCAAGGCTTGCCCGCGATGAACGATAGCGCGGAGCTCCTGTTAAACCGCGGTGTAGCCATCGCGAGCAAGCTTTGCTCCTACGGATCATCAACATTCTTGAAATCGGCGCCATGACCCAAACACTCATCGAACTGTCCGACCTGGGCTTCAGCTGGCCCGGTCATCCGCCGCTGCTGGACATTCCGGCGTTTCGCCTTTCACCTGGTGAAACCCTGTTCCTCAAAGGCCCCAGCGGCAGCGGCAAGACCACCCTGCTCGGCTTGCTGGGCGGCGTGCAGAAGCCTGATCGCGGCAGCATTCGCCTGCTCGGCCAGGAGCTCACCGAACTGTCGGCCGGTGCCCGCGATCACTTTCGCGTCGATCACACCGGTTACATCTTCCAGCAGTTCAACCTACTGCCGTTTCTGTCGGTGCGGGAAAACGTCGAACTGCCCTGCCACTTCTCCAAACTGCGCGCCGAACGGGCCAGGCAGCGTCACGGCAGCGTCGATAAAGCCGCCGCCACCCTGCTCGCCCACCTGGGTTTAAAGGATGAAAACATCCTCGGTCGACGTGCCGATTCGCTGTCCATCGGCCAACAGCAACGAGTGGCCGCCGCACGCGCGTTGATCGGTCAGCCGGAGCTGGTGATCGCCGACGAGCCGACTTCGGCGCTCGATTACGACGCCCGGGAAAACTTCATTCGCCTGCTGTTCGCCGAATGCCGCGAAGCCGGGTCGAGCCTGTTGTTCGTCAGCCATGACCAGAGCCTGGCGCCGCTGTTCGATCGCAACCTGTCGCTGGCCGAGCTCAATCGCGCCGCCAGCCCGTCCGAGGTCTGAGATGTATTTGTTCCGTCTAGCCATGGCCAGCCTGGCTAACCGTCGCTTCACCGCGATTTTGACCGCGTTCGCCATTGCCCTGTCGGTGTGCCTGTTGCTGGCCGTCGAGCGCGTGCGGACCGAGGCCAAGGCCAGTTTCGCCAGCACCATCAGCGGCACCGACCTGATCGTCGGCGCGCGCTCCGGCTCGGTGAATCTGTTGCTGTACTCGGTGTTCCGCATCGGCAACGCCACCAACAACATCCGCTGGGACAGCTTCGAACACTTCGCCAACAACCCGAAAGTGAAATGGGCGATCCCGATGTCCCTCGGCGATTCCCATCGCGGCTATCGGGTAATGGGCACCACCGAGGCCTACTTCGAGCATTACCAGTACGGCCGTCAACAACACCTGGAACTGGCCGCTGGCCGCGCCTTCGCCACTGATCCGTTTGAAGTGGTGCTCGGCGCCGAAGTGGCCGATGCGCTGCAATACAAGCTCGGCGAAAAACTGGTGCTGGCCCACGGCGTGGCGGCGATCAGTCTGGTCAAGCACGATGACAAACCGTTCACTGTGGTCGGCATTCTCAAGCGCACCGGCACACCGGTGGACCGAACGCTGCACATCAGCCTCGGCGGTATGGAAGCGATTCACATCGACTGGCACAACGGTGTGCCGGCCCGGGGCAACGGGCGAATCAGCGCCGATCAGGCACGCAACATGGACCTGAAGCCGCAAGCGATCACCGCGTTCATGCTCGGCCTCAACAGCAAGATTTCGACCTTCGCCGTGCAACGCGAGATCAACGAATTCCGTGGCGAACCGATGCTGGCGATCCTCCCGGGGGTGGCGCTGCAGGAGCTGTGGAGCTTGATGAGCACTGCCGAAAAAGCCTTGTTCGTGGTGTCCTTGTTCGTGGTGCTGACCGGGTTGATCGGCATGCTCACAGCGATTCTCACCAGCCTCAATGAACGCCGCCGCGAGATGGCGATTCTGCGTTCGGTGGGCGCACGGCCGTGGCATGTTGCGACCTTGCTGGTGCTTGAGGCTTTTGCCCTGGCGCTGTCCGGCGTAGTGGCGGGCGTGGCACTGCTGTACGTGTGCATCGCCGCGGCCCAAGGTTACGTGCAAGCCAATTACGGGCTGTTTTTGCCATTGGCCTGGCCCAGCGAATATGAATGGACGCTGCTCGGTGGCATCCTGATCGCCGCGCTGCTGATGGGCAGCGTGCCGGCCTGGCGTGCTTATCGCCAATCCCTGGCTGATGGCCTGTCGATCCGTTTATGAGGACTTTGAAAATGCCCCGCGCTGTCTTTGCGCTGTTGATGCTGGTCGCCCTGCCGCTATGGGCGGCCGAGCCGAAAGAGCTGACCTGGTCGGAAATGATCCCGCCGGATGCCGCACCGGAAGTGCCGAACATGACGCCGCTGCACGACCTGTCGAAGATGAGCGATGCATTGTCTGCCGAGTCAGCGCCAGCAGCGAAGCAGGACATGCCCAATGCGCCGGTGGTCAAAGCGCTCGACGGGCAGAACATTCGCCTGCCGGGCTACATCGTGCCGCTGGAAGTGAGTGAAGACGGACGCACCACGGACTTTCTGCTGGTGCCGTATTTCGGCGCCTGCATTCACGTGCCGCCACCGCCGTCGAATCAGATCGTGCATGTCAAAAGCGAAGTCGGGGTGAAGCTCGATGAGCTGTATCAGCCGTACTGGATCGAAGGGCCGATGCAGGTCAAAGCGTCCAGCAGCGAGTTGGCGGATGCCGGGTATCAGATGGAAGCGCAGAAAATTTATCTGTATGAATTGCCCGAATGAGTCCGGAGTTGTTTTGTTGATTCAGAAGACGCCTTCGCGGGCAAGCCTCGCTCCTACAGCACGCGGGGTGCGGCGACCGCGTTCTGTGGTTCATGAGCACTGCATTACAGGCGCTTCGGGCGCAACGCTGAACCTGTAGATACTCTGTTCACGGTCAAGCTTTCGCGAGATGTTTTTCGCTAAA
>NZ_RCOE01000151.1:0-57442 GCF_004321495.1 Pseudomonas sp. Sample_10 | reverse complement strand
GGAGTGCGGTCGGAGCCGTCAGCGGCGAGGGTTTGGCCTGGAGTGCGGTCGGAACCATCGGCTGCAAGGGTTTGGCCCGGCGTGCGGTCGGAACCGTCAGCGGCAACCGTTTGACCTTGTGGGGTTTGGTCGTAGCCGTCTTCAGTGATCAGGTTTTTTTCTTTCAGGCGATCGTTACCGCCTTCAGCCAGAGTTTGGCCCGGCGTGCGGTCAGAACCATCGGCAGCGACAGTCTGGCTGAATACCGAGTGGTGATCTTTGGCTTGTGGAGTAGCCTGTTCAGCGGCTGGCAGGGCGAAAGCCGTACTGGCCAGCATGGAGAGGGTAAGACTGAGTAGCAATTGGCGTTTCATGATGAGGTGCTCCGTAGGAGGGCAATAAATTGGGTACGAGGGCAATGCTACTCTCGATAAGTCGATATAAAAGTTCATAAACGCAATGGTAATAATCAACGGAATTGATTGTTCTCTGCAGGCCTTGTAGACCGGGGCTTTGCGGGCGGTGCTTTTGCACCGCGGTGGGTATTTTCGACTCACTCACGCCGCGCAAAAGTGCGGGGCCGGTAACGCTGAGGGCGAGAAGAGAGCGCAAGTGAAGGGGTGGTTGCGGCAAAATCGGTTATTCGATTAAACCTGCCGAGCGTTTTTCAGTCGTAGATTCCATAGCGGGTCGGTTTTGGCCCGGCGTTTCTCATGGGCGTCGCCGTCGGGGCGTTCAGTCGTATCAGGAGCTTTGTGCAATGACGCGCACCCGTAGAATTCTCACCTGGTCCCTGGCCAGTCTCGTTGTATTACTGGCTGTGCTGGTGATGATCATCGTGTTTTTCGACTGGAACCGGATCAAGCCCCCCCTCAACGCCAAAGTCTCCGAAGAGTTGCATCGTCCATTCGCCATCAACGGCAACCTGGCGGTGATCTGGCGTCGCGAGCTCGACGAAGGCGGCTGGCGGGCCTGGGTGCCGTGGCCGCATGTCGTGGCTGAAGACCTGACCCTTGGCAACCCGGACTGGTCGAAAACGCCGCAGATGGCCAGTCTCAAACGGGTAGAGCTGCGCATCTCGCCGTTGGCCTTGCTGGGGCAGCGTGTGGTCATCCCGCGCATCGATCTCACTGAACCCAATGCCAAACTGCAGCGCCTGGCCGACGGGCGTGCCAACTGGGTGTTCAAGTTCGACCCCAAGGACCCGAACGCCGAACCTTCCCCGTGGGTCGTTGATATCGGTGCCATAGGCTTCGACAAGGGCCATGTCACCCTCGACGATCAAAACCTGAAGACGCAGCTCGACTTGTTGATCGACCCGTTGGGCAAGCCGATTCCCTTCAGTGACATCGTCGGTGACAAAGCCGCGAAAAACGCTTCGCAGCGGGGCGCCACGCCGATGGACTACGCGTTTGGCCTGAAGGTCAAAGGCCAATACCACGGCCAGGCACTCGCCGGTCAAGGCAAGATCGGTGGTCTGCTGGCACTGCAGGATGCGACCAGGCCATTTCCACTTCAGGCACAGGCGAAAATCGGCGATACCAGCGTCGAACTGGCCGGCACCCTGACCGATCCGATGAGCCTGGGCGCTCTGGACTTGCAGCTCAAACTGGCCGGCACCAGCCTGGGTAATCTCTACCCGTTGACCGGCGTTACCTTGCCGGATACGCCGCCATACGCCACTGACGGCCACTTGATCGCCAAGTTGCATGAGCCTGGCGGGGCGGTGTTCCGTTATGAAGCATTCAACGGCAAGATTGGCGAAAGTGACATCCACGGCGATTTGACTTACGTCGCGGGTCAGCCACGACCAAAGCTCAGCGGCTCGTTGCTGTCCAACCAATTGCTGTTTGCTGACCTGGCCCCACTGATTGGTGCCGATTCCAATGCCAAGCAGAAAGCCCGTGGCGGCGACAGCAAACAGCCGGCGGACAAAGTGCTGCCGGTCGAAGCGTTCAAGACCGACCGCTGGCGCGATATGGATGCCGACGTCGAGTTCACCGGCAAACGCATCGTTCATAGCGAAAAACTGCCCTTCAACGATCTCTACACGCACTTGGTGCTGACCGATGGCGTGCTCAGTCTCGAACCGCTGCGCTTCGGTGTGGCTGGCGGCAACCTGGAGGCGCAGATTCGTCTGAATGGTCACACCGAGCCATTGGAAGGGCGGGCGAAAATCACTGCTCGCGGTTTCAAGCTCAAGCAGTTGTTCCCGACCTTCGAGCCGATGAAAACCAGTTTCGGCGAGCTCAATGGCGATGCCGACATCACCGGTCGCGGCAATTCGGTGGCCGCGTTGTTGGGCAGTGCCAACGGCAACTTGAAAATGCTGATCAACGATGGCGCCATCAGCCGCGAATTGATGGAGTTGGCGGGGTTGAACGTCGGTAACTACGTGGTCGGCAAAATCTTCGGTGACAAGGAAGTGAAGATCAACTGCGCAGCCTCTGACTTCGACATCAAGAATGGTCTGGCGACCACGCGCCTGTTCGTCTTCGATACCGAGAACGCGATCATCTATATCGATGGCACAGCGAACATGGCCACTGAGCAACTGGACTTGACCATCACGCCGGAGTCCAAGGGCTGGCGTTTGATTTCGTTGCGTTCGCCGCTGTACGTGCGTGGCAAGTTCATCAAGCCGGATGCAGGTGTGAAAGCAGTGCCGTTGATGTTGCGCGGGGCCGGGATGGTGGCGTTGGGGGTGATTGCTGCACCCGCAGCGGGGCTGCTGGCGTTGGTGGCACCGAGTGGCGGCGAGCCGAATCAGTGCGCGCCGTTGCTGGAACAGATGAAATCGGGCAAGGCGCCGGTGACCGTCAAACCGACAAAATAATCGGGCGCGTGCAGGGCCTCATCGCGAGCAGCTCCCCTGCCGGAGCGAGCCTGCTCGCAATGGCGGATTGGCAGTGACTGCGTCCGGTCTTCATGCCAAGGCATGCCCCGACGCCAGCGCCTCCTCCCTCAACCACGCAAAAAACGCCCGCACCGGTGGATGCCGCTCGCGTCCCGGCACGCATAACGCGCTGTAACCGGCGCCATCCACTTGCACGTCACCGCGATAAGCCAGCAACAATCCGCTGGCCACACTTTCCGACACCAGGATATTGCTCGCCAACACCAGGCCCTGCCCGGCGATGGCCGCTTGCAGGGCGTAATGCTCTTCGTCGTATTCGCGCACGGCGGGTTGGCCGGCCAGCCAGGTTTCGCCTGACTGCGCGCACCAGGCCTCCCAGCCATGGGCATAGAGCTTGGAGTTGTGCCAATGCACGCTGATCAGCGTCGGTGCGCGGGTCGACGCCAGCGCCACCTGTTCTGGCGATCCGTAGACGCCAAACGACTCATCGAACAGGCATGAACCATAAAGATGGGGATATGTTTCGAGGCTGTAGCGCACCACCAGATCGACGCTGGCGTCCTGATGCAGGTCGATAACTTCGCAATGGGTGTCCAGGCGTACGTTGATATTCGGGTGCCGGGCATAGAAACGTCCCAGGCGAGGGACCAGCCAAAGGGCGGCGAAAGCAGCGGTGGTGGAGATCGTCAGACTGGTTCCGCTGCGTTGCGGGCGCAGGGTATCGACGCTTTGCGCCACATCGAGAAAAGCACCGTGCAGGCTGCGGAACAGCCGTTCGCCGCATTCAGTCAGGCGCACCCGACGGGGGAGGCGCTCGAACAGCGGCACCCCGAGCCAGGTTTCCAGCGAGCGGATCTGATGGGACACCGCCGTGGGTGTCACTGACAGTTCTTCGGCGGCCGCCTTGAAGCTAAGCAGGCGTGAGGCGGATTCAAAGGCGCGCAAGGCAGTCAGCGGCAACGAAGCAAACATTGATTTCTCCACGGATGAAATGGATTCATCCCGACTGATTTTTGCTCATTTGAATGACTGAGGCGGTCAGCGTCAATCTGCAGCCACTTGTGTTTTCAGTCTAGACCTTGAGGAAGATTCAGATGAGTAAAATTCTTGCAGTGCATGCCAGCCCACGGGGTGAACGTTCGCACTCGCGGCGATTGGCCGAGGTGTTTCTTTCGGCGTTGCAGGCGCGCAATCCGCAGGTGCAATTGACTCGCCGGGAAGTGGGTCGGGCGTTGATACCGCCGGTCAACGAAGCATTCGTGGCTGCGGCGTTTTATCCCGAGCCCGAGGCCCGCCCCTTGTCGATGCAAGCGGATCTGGCGTTCAGCGATGAGCTGGTCGGGGAGTTGCTTGACCACGATGTGCTGGTGATTTCTACACCGATGCACAACTTCAGCGTGCCTAGCGGCCTCAAAGCATGGATCGATCAGATCGTGCGGCTCGGCCTGACCTTCAATCACACGCTGGACAATGGCGTGGCTCAATACGAACCCTTGGTGCAGGGCAAAAAGGCGCTGATCATCAGCAGCCGTGGCGGCTTCGGTTTTGGCCCTGGCGGTGAGCTGGAAGCCATGAACCACGCCGACACGTTGCTGCGCACAGTGTTGGGATTCATTGGCATCACCGACGTCACCGTGGTCGCCGCCGAGGGCGAGGAGTCCGAGGCGCGGACCTTCGCGGTGTCCGCCGCCGAGGCCGAACAGCGCTTGCTGGCGCTGGCCAGGGAGTTCTAGATGGCCTGGCTGTTTTTACTGATCGCCGCCGGGTTCGAAGTCACGTTCGCCATGGGCATGAAGTACGCCGAGGGCTTCACCCGGCTCTGGCCATCGCTGATCACCGTGGTGGCGGCGGTGGCCGGGATCTACTTCCTGACCCTGGCCATGCGTGAGTTGCCGGTGAGCATCGCCTACCCGATCTGGACTGCCATTGGTTCGCTGGGCACGGTGTTTCTCGGATTTGCGTTGCTGGGTGAAAGCCTGACCGCTGTCAAGTTGCTGTCGGTGGGGCTGATCGTGGCGGGAGTGGCGGGGCTGAAGTAGGCGGGATGTCATAGACTGGTCGTCGAGTTGTCATGTTCGCTGGCGATGCTTGGCGGGTGTCTTGCATCACGCCTTGCGTCACCTATCGATCACAAGGATGTCCGCCCATGTCGCAAGGTTCTGCCCCGCGTTATCCAATGGTGCTGGTCCCGGGAATGCTCGGGTTTATCCGTCTGGTGCTCTACCCGTACTGGTACGGCATCGTCGAGGCGCTGCGTCGTGGTGGTGCCGTGGTGTTCGCGGTGCAGGTGTCGCCGCTCAATTCCAACGAGGTACGTGGTGAGCAATTGCTGGCGCGGATCGAAGAGATTCTGCGCGAGACCGGGGCCGACAAGGTCAACCTGATCGGCCACAGCCAGGGCTCGCTGACCGCCCGATACGCGGCGGCCAAACGTCCCGACCTGGTCGCCTCGGTCACTTCGGTCGCGGGCCCGAACCATGGTTCGGAGCTGGCCGATTACCTGCACCGGCACTATGCCCATGACAGCCTCAAGGGCCGCTTGCTGAGCTGGTTGTTGCGAGTGATCAATGCCTTGATGTGTCTGCTCGATACCGGTTATCACGGGCCGAAGTTGCCGGTGGACGTTCATGGATCGCACCATTCACTTACCACAGAAGGCGTCGCGCTGTTCAATCAGCGTTATCCACAGGGCCTGCCCGAGACGTGGGGCGGGCACGGCCCGGAAGAAGTGAACGGGGTGCGTTACTACTCCTGGTCCGGGACCCTGCAACCGGGCAAGACCGATCGCGGGCGCAACCTGTTCGATGGCACCAACCGCAGTTGCCGGTTGTTCGCCAAAACCTTCGTGCGCGAAGCCGGACATTGCGACGGAATGGTCGGCCGCTACAGCTCGCACCTGGGAACGGTGATTGGCGACGATTTTCCGCTGGATCACTTCGACATCGTCAATCAGTCACTGGGATTGGTCGGCAAGGGCGCCGAGCCGATACGTTTGTTTTTGGAGCATGCGGCGCGGCTGAAAGCGGCCGGGCTTTAGATCGCGTTATCGTTCATCGCGGGCAAGCCACGCTCCCACAGGTTTTGTGTCGGATTTGATTTCTGTGAGCAACCGAAAACCTGTGGGAGCTGGCTTGCCAGCGATGGCGGCAAATCAGGCAACGCTGACCTTGCGGCCTAACACGGTGGTCCAACGCTCGGAAACAATCACCCCACCCAACGTCAATACCCCGCCCACCAAGTGATACAGCGCCAGCTGCTCACGCAGCACCACCGCCGCGATCAGCGCAGTAATCACCGGCAGCAAATTGAAAAACATCACCGTCCGACTCGGCCCCAGGCGCACCACCGCCTGCATCCATGCCAGTGGCGCGACCATCGAAGCCAACAGGCAGGCATACAGCACCAGCGGAATATTGTGCAACGTCGGACCGACTTTCGCTGACGCGAGGAACAGCGGAAACAACACCACTACCGCCACCAGCACCTGCAAGTAAAGCAACACCAGCGGCGGCAATTTCAGCTGCCATTTTTTCAACAGGGTGCTGTAGACCGCGTAGGCCAGCGTTGCCACCAGCATCATCGCGTCGCCCAGGTTCACGCCGTGTTCCAGCAGCAAGCCGAGGCTGCCGGAGGACACGACCACCAACACGCCGGCAAACGACAGCACCGCACCGGCCAGTGCGCCGGCGGTCAGGCGCTGGCCGAGGCTGATGATCGCCATGGCCAGCGACATCAGAGGCATCAAGGACAGGATGATGCCCATGTTGGTGGCTGAGGTCAGGGCCGCGGCGAAGTACGCCAGGCTCTGATAGACCGCCATGCCAAGCACGCCGAGGATGAAAATCTTGCCCAGGTTCGGGCGAATCGCTGGCCAGTGCGCGATCACCGGTTTGAGCATGAAAGGCGTGAACAACAAACCGGCGAGCAGCCAGCGGTAGAATCCGATCTCGGCGGGGAAGATCGCCCCGGCCGACATTTTGGTGATCACGGTGTTGCCGGCCCAGATAAAGATGGCCAACAGGGGATAAGCGTATTGCATCGGGAAAAACCAGAACGTTAATGAAGGGCAATTATCCTCTGTCTGGATACGAGCCTATACTTCAATCCAGACAACCTGCCCCTGAATCCGGACAGCATGACCCGTAAACACATCGACCTGCTGGATTTCAGCGAACTGCCTGCCCCCGTGTATTTCCGCTACGCCGATTTCGATGCGCACCGCTTTGCCTCGGCCCACCGGCATCCGTGGGGCACACTGGAATACTCGGCACATGGTGTGTTGCACATGGAGATTGGCGGCAGCCGCTTCATGTCGCCGCCGCAGTACGCAGTGTGGGTGCCGCCCGAGACTGAGCACAGCTTTTACAGCCATCAGCCGATCAATTATCGAGCGGTGTGCCTGGCGCCGACGATGTGCGCCGATTTACCGCAACAAGCCTGCACCCTCGCCATCAGCGACATCCTCAAGGCAATCCTCAAGGACTTTGCTGCCCGCGACGTAAAGGTGCCGAGGCAGGAGGCAGACCAACGTCTGGCCCAAGTGCTGGTCGATCAACTGAAGCAGGCGCCGGTGCATGAGTGCTATTTACCCTACGCGCGCAGTGCCGGGTTGCTGAGTATCCTCGAAGCCTTGCAGGCCGAACCCGGGGATAACCGGCCCCTGGCGGATTGGGCTGCGCAGATTCATGTCAGTGAGCGCACCCTGGCGCGGCAGTTCGTGCGTGAGTTGGGCATGAGCTTCGGCGAGTGGCGCCAGCGCGTGCGTTTTCTCGCCGCCATCGATGCCCTGGACAGCAACCGCAGTGTCCAGGACGTTGCCTTCGACATGGGCTACAGCACCGGTTCGGCGTTTATCGCGATGTTCCAGCGTCAAGCCGGGAGCACGCCGGAGCAGTATCGACGCAGTCATTTGACGAACAGGAAGGTGTAACAGGCGTTGTCTACACTCCAGAGCAAGGCCGTTCCCCTTGGTGCGGCGATAAGGAGAAAACTCCATGCAAATGTTGCGTGCCCCTTTATTGATGATCGGTTTGCTGCTCTGTTCCCAGGGTTTCGCCGCCACTGACCAACAGAACAAGATGACCACCTGCAACGCCGAGGCGACTGCCAAAACCCTCAAGGGCGATGAACGCAAAGCCTTCATGAGCAATTGCCTGAAGGCCACCCCGGCGGCCAACGATGCCGGCAAAGCCTTGACCCCGCAGCAAGAGAAAATGAAAACCTGCAATGCCGATGCCGCCACCAAGGCCTTGAAGGGTGATGAGCGCAAGGCGTTCATGAGCGATTGCCTGAAGAAAAAATAGCCAGAACCCAGACCAAGGTCGCCCCACACAATCCCTAGTGCTGACACCGGATCGCTGGCAGACTGCCAATCCTTTTACGCCGTTCGTTTTGAGGCTGTATGCCAACGTTTTCTCAGCGTCAAGTTTTGCTGGTCATCAGCTGGGTCATTATTTTTGGCGGACTGCTGCTGGTTATCCCGCTGCGATTGCTGCCCAGCCTGCTGGCCGGGTTGCTGGTGTTCGAACTGGTCAACATGCTCACCCCGCAGTTGCAGCGGTTGATCGAAGGGCGCCGTGCGCGCTGGCTGGCAGTGGCGTTGCTGGGGACGTTGATTGTCAGTGTGCTGGCGCTGGTTTTCGCCGGCGCCATCAGCTTCCTGCTGCACGAAGCAGAAAATCCCGGGGCTTCCCTGGACAAATTCATGGGCGTGGTCGACCGCGCACGCGGGCAATTGCCGCCGTTCATCGACGCCTATCTGCCGGCCAGCGCCGCCGAGTTCCGGGTGGCGATTGGCGAATGGATCAGCAAGCACCTCAGCGATTTGCAGCTGGTGGGCAAGGACGCGGCGCACATGTTCGTGACGCTGCTGATTGGCATGGTGCTGGGCGCGATCATCGCCTTGCAGCGCATTCCCGACCTGACCAAGCGCAAGCCGCTGGCCGCCGCACTGTTCGATCGCCTGCACCTGCTGGTCCAGGCCTTTCGCAACATTGTGTTCGCGCAGATCAAGATTTCCCTGCTCAACACCTTCTTCACCGGGATCTTCCTGGCGGTGGTGCTGCCGATGTTCGGCATCAAGCTGCCGCTGACCAAGACCCTGATCGTCCTGACCTTCCTGCTCGGCCTGTTGCCAGTGATCGGCAACCTGATGTCGAACACCCTGATCACCATCGTCGGCCTGTCGCTGTCGATCTGGGTGGCGATGGCAGCGCTGGGCTACCTGATCGTCATCCACAAGCTCGAGTACTTCCTCAACGCGCGCATCGTCGGCGGGCAGATCAGTGCCAAGTCGTGGGAGTTGCTCTTGGCGATGCTGGTGTTCGAGGCCGCGTTCGGCCTGCCGGGTGTGGTGGCGGGGCCGATCTACTACGCGTATCTGAAGAGTGAGTTGAAGCAGGTGGGGATGGTGTAACCCCGCCCGATCATTCCCACGCTCTGCGTGGGAATGCATCCCGTGACGCTCCGCGTCACAGCCTCAACAGCGGACGCAGAGCGTCCATGGCGGCATTCCCACGCAGAGCGTGGGAACGATCATTAAAGCTCCCTCGCCACAGAGGACCTGATCAGCCCATCGGGCCGTAGCGTTTTGCAGCTTCGATCGCCAGACCGCTGCCGATGCTGCCAAAGATGTTGCCTTCCACATGCCGCGCATTCGGCAACATTGCCGAGACGCTGTTGCGCAGTGCCGGGATGCCGCTCGAGCCACCGGTAAAGAACACCGTATCCACCTGATCGACCCGCACATCGGCGTCCGCCAGCAACTGGGTGACGCTGTTGCGCACGCGTTCGAGCAGGTTGTCGATGGCCGATTCGAACAGGGCGCGACTCAGCTCCACGCTCAATCCGGCTTCGATGCGGTCCAGCGGCACATGGCGGCTGTCGGCATGGGTCAACTGAATTTTGGTTTCTTCGACTTCCATTGCCAGCCAGTGCCCGGCGCGCTGCTCGATCAGCTTGAACAGGCGATCGATGCCGCCGGTGTCTTCGATGTCGTAGCGCATGCTGCCCAGCGCCAGCGTGGACTTCTGCGAGTACACCGAGTTGATCGTGTGCCAGGTCGCCAGGTTCATGTGGTGGCTGGTCGGCATGTAGGCGCCGCTCTTCATGCGGCTGCCGTAGCCGAACAATGGCATCAGGCCTTGCAGGCTCAGTTGTTTGTCGAAGTCGGTCCCGCCGATGTGCACGCCGCCGGTGGCGAGGATGTCATCGTGACGGTTGTCGTGGTTGCGACGTTCCGGGGACAGGCGCACCAGCGAGAAGTCGGAAGTACCACCGCCGATGTCGACGATCAGCACCAACTCTTCTTTTTCGATGGTCGACTCGTAGTCGAACGCCGCGGCAATCGGTTCGTACTGGAACGAGACTTCCTTGAAACCGATGGCGCGGGCCACGTCCACCAGCGTGTTTTCCGCTTCCTGGTCAGCCATTTCGTCGTCGTCGACGAAGAACACCGGACGACCCAGCACCACTTCTTCGAATTCCCGACCGGCGGTGGCTTCGGCACGCTTCTTCAACTGGCCGATGAACAGCCCGAGCAGGTCCTTGAACGGCATCGCCGTGCCCAGGACACTGGTGTCGTGCTTGATCAGCTTGGAACCCAGCAGGCTCTTGAGCGAGCGCATCAACCGGCCTTCGTAGCCTTCCAGGTACTCGTGCAGCGCCAGCCGGCCGTACACCGGGCGGCGTTCTTCGATGTTGAAGAACACCACCGACGGCAGGGTGATCTTGTCGTCCTCCAGCGCGATCAGCGTTTCCACGCCGGGACGCAGCCAGCCGACAGTGGAGTTGGACGTGCCAAAATCGATACCAACGGCACGGGCTGGAGATGCGTTGTTCATGTCTTTCAAGTTCCGGTTAAAAAACGGCCGCGCAGTGTATGTCAGTGCGGCACAGAATCGAAGGCCGACTATCCGCTAAATCTTGCCTTTCGGCGCCTTGAAAGATGCCTCGGCACCCCCAAACTACCCTGCATCAACCGGACAGCCTGGGGCAACCGCAAGAAGCCCCGCCCGCTGCCGATAAACTTCTGATGCGCTGCCCGGTCACAAACTTGAGATTGGTCAAGCCCTGCGCTGCAAACAGGCGCATGCTGTGGCAGGTAGCGCGATTTCGATAACGGATGGTGATTCGAGCGATGGACTTCAAAGACTATTACAAGATTCTCGGCGTGGAGCCGACGGCGGACGACAAGGCGATCAAGGCCGCCTATCGCAAGCTCGCCCGCAAATACCACCCCGATGTCAGCAAGGAAAAGGACGCCGAGGCCAAGTTCAAGGACGCCTCTGAAGCCTATGAAGCCCTGAAAAGCGCCGACAAGCGTGCCGAATACGACGACCTGCGCCGTTATGGCCAGCATGGCCAGCCGTTCCAGGGACCACCGGGCTGGCAGAGCCGTGGCGGTTTCGGTGGCGGTGGTCAGGACACCGGCGATTTCTCGGATTTCTTCAGTTCGATCTTCGGTAACCGTGGCCCCGGTTTTGGCGCTGGACAGTCGCGTCGCAGCAGCGGACGCAGAGGGCAAGACGTGGAAATGGAACTGGGGATTTTTCTTGAAGAAACCCTCTCGAACGAATCGAAGAAGGTCACTTTCCAGGTACCGCAATACAACGCCGCCGGCCAGCACGTCAGCAATACCCCGAAAAGCCTGAATGTGAAGATTCCCGCCGGCGTGAGCGACGGCGAGCGCATCCGGCTCAAGGGCCAGGGCGCACCGGGTGTCGGTGGTGGTGCCAATGGCGATCTGTACCTGACCATTCGGTTTGCGCCGCATCCGAAATTCGACGTCGAAGGCGAGAACCTGATCATCACGTTGCCCCTGGCACCGTGGGAGTTGGCGCTGGGCACTGAAGTGGCGGTGCCAACGCTGACCGGCAAGATCAACCTCAAGGTCCCGGCCGGCAGCCAGAATGGCCAGCGCATGCGCGCCAAGGGCCACGGCCTGCTGAACAAAGCGGGCGAGCGCGGTTACCTGTTCGTGCAATTGAAGGCCGTCATGCCGAAAAAATCGGACGATGACATCAAGGCCTTGTGGCAAGAACTGGCGAAGAAAGCCGCCTTCGACCCGAGAGAAAATTTCTGATCCCCGAGACGGAGTAGCCCATCATGAGCAACCCCCTGATCGTTCAACTGGACCTGGCAGAATTCTGTGAGGCGACCGATTTGTCGGACGTCTACGTGATCGAAATCGTCGAGCACGGCATCCTCGAACCTCAGGGCACCGTGCCCAGGGACTGGCGTTTCACCGATTACGAACTAACCCTGGCCAAACGCGCCGCCAAGCTGCGGCGTGATCTGGAACTGGACTGGGAAGGCGTCGCCCTGGCGCTGGACCTGTTGGAAGAGGTCCAGCAACTGCGGGCGGAGAACCGGATGTTGAAGCAGCGGTTGGGGCGGTTGGTGGTGGAGTAGACCAATGTTGATGTAAGTGAAGTAACTTCGACGCTGCCCTGTGTGATGCTGTTGGTGCCTTACGTTAGTCTCAGAAGCTCGGAGTACTTTGCCAAGTCCACACGTTCGACATCGTCAGGATCAATAGTAGAGACGGAACGATACTCATCGGCAGTAAGTTCACGAATATGTTGGGAAGCTCTCTTCGGCTTAGTGGACCTGTCAACATAGGGAGCAGAAGGTGATTGGCTTGCCAAACTTGATGTCGAACCACTTCCAGCGGAGCGTTCTCGTTGAGCCATTTGTTCATATGTCATCATCTCTTTCGGTAGAGGAGATGATGACTGAGGAGTCCAGGTTCGCCGCGAAGGCAAAGCCTGGAAAATTGGCTCGCCAGTACTTTCATCCAGTGGAAAGGACGAAACGGTTGACTCTTCAATAGTTCCCGGTAAAGCGGGAAGCGGACGTTTTACTACAGGGGGAGTATCGGGCTTGATAAGTGGGCTAAGGCTCGATGTACTGGGTGCTGATGTCAAAGTCTTAGGCGTTTTTTTCGTAAAAAATTTTAAAATTTTCTTGGGCATATGCCCCGTCGGATCCGAATAATTCACCGGATCTCCCACGCAATACACATACGCATTCAACCCGCCCTTGCCAAACGGGCTCAAACTATCCGGGCTATGAAAACGCATCAACGCCGGGTTATAAGCCCTGTAGCCATTACCCAACAGATACCAGCCCATGCGAGCCTCGCGCAGCTCACCGTTAAAACCCAGCCGCCCGCTAATCGCCTGCCGCCCGGATTGTTCACCATAGGCTGAATACGCAATTGAGCTTGTCTTGCCGTCCACTGCTTCGGCGAGCACCGAGTTTTTGCTGTCGGTGGCCAGCAGGAGAATATGTGACTGGCGCAAAGGGTAATTACTGCTGACGGAGCGGGACATCGCGAGGCCTGCCTTTCATATTGAATGTGTGCTCCAGTTTTACTCAGGCGGCCAGGACTTGGGAACTATCAGAACTGATAGTGCGGTGGCCCCGGCTTTCAGACATTCCTGGGCAACACCACCGTAAACAACGTGCCATCGGCCTCATTGGAAGTGACGTCGATCGTGCCCTTATGGGCATCGACCACTTCCTTGACGATAAACAAGCCCAACCCAAGACTGGTGGTGGGCTCGCCGAGCTCTTCGCTGGCGCTGCGCACCAGCGGGTCGAAAATCGTCGGGATCGCGTCGGCGGGAATCGGGATTCCGTCATTGTGCACCGTCAGTTGGACGCTGTTTTGCTCCCCCCTGATTGTCACGGTCACCTGGCGTTTGTCCGAGCCATGCTGGAGCGCGTTGCCGATCAGGTTTTGCAGCATTTGATCCAGCCGTCGCGAGTCCCACACGCCCTTGGTGTCTCCGAGAATATTCAGGATCGGATCACATTCCGGTTGCGCGGCACATGCCCGGGCAATGGCTTCCTGTGCCGTTTCGGCCAGGTCCATGGGCGCGGGCTCGATGGGCAGGCTCTTGCCCAGACGGCTGCGCACCAGTTCCAGCAAGTCGTTGACCATCATCACCATGTGCCCGGTGCCGCGTTTGATGTTGCCCGCGCATTTCAACGCATCACCTTCGAGGGCGGCTTTACGCAGCAGCATTTCAGTAGACATGCTCACCGCTTGCAAAGGTGAACGCAGGTCGTGGCCGAGGACGGCGAGGAAAATGTCCCGCGAACGATTGACCCTTTCGGCATAGGCGGCCGTGGACTCGGCCAGGGCTTCGTCGATGGCTTCATTGAAACGAATCATGTCCTGGAAATAGGTCATGTCGGGGGACTCGAGGCTGTCGACCCACAGACGGATCACACAGGCGCGCAAGTGGCGAAATTCGCTGGTCATCTGCACCAGATCGAAACCCACGGTGTGACGCAGTTCGCCGTGACTGGCGCCGGCCTCATCCAGGCTCGGAGTTTTTTCCGGGCCTTCGCCTTTGGCCTTGGCCGCTTGTTCATCGGGCGTTTGAGGCTTGCTCATGTCCCGAGCGGCGGCCAGCAGGATCGCCCTCGAATGGTCGCGTAGCGCGGCGCTGTCCATGAGATCGGCCGCGGGGGTGATGGTTTCGGCGAACAGCTCCCATTCATCGACGATTCGATCAACGTTCAGCACGATGAACTCGGAAAGACGCATGGCAATTTCCTGAACATGAACAAGGGAGACCGATTCGAATAGTAGCCCCTTTGGCGAGAAATACACGACCGCTCATGCCGAGGCAAAACCCGTCGACATCGCCCCGCCGAAATCGGGCCTGTGAATGGCAATCGAGCGCTCGAGGGCATTTCCAGGCTAATAACAGCATGTCGCCGGCGGCGGACATAGTTGGCAGGCGTGTGGTGTTATTTATATATGTGCAACTCTTTGATGTTCGAAGGGTTATTCAGTTTTATCCAGAGGAGTTCAGCAGGTTTTTAGTCTTTTGTTTTATGTCTGGCGGCTTAAGCTGAAGGCTTCTCGGGTTGTTCTGGATTGTAAGTCAATGGATGAGTTACAGAATATTAATGAAGTTTCAAGTTCGTCGTTGTCACCGGCGCAAAACAACGGTGTTCATTATGAGCGTATTGTTCAGGTGCTTCCGCCCGCCATAAAAACGGCGCCGCCACCGAGGGTATCGAGGCTTGCCAGCACCACGGTCTCGACACCGGGCTGGTACCTGAAAGCTTCCGCCGTCGATCGGCAATACCTCAAGGAGTTGATCGACAAGCGCTGGTTGTTGCAGCGACTGGTGGAGGCGCCGTTGCAAGACCTGCAACAGGACATCAGAGCGTTTGCCAAACCCTTGCTGTCCCAGTTGATGAGTTCGAACTTCAACAGTCATGACGACGTCGGCCAGTTGACCCTTAAACTGTATGTGCCGGACAAAATCATCTTCGGTATCGATCGCGGTGCCAGCCATATGCGTGAGTCCACCCTGTTGGACGCGGCGCTGCATAACTTCGAAGAGCCGGAAACCGCCGCTGATTATTTCAGGAGTGGTTCCGGTGTTTACCGCAGCGACTTGCGAGGGGAGCCGTCGCTGATACCGTCGATGTCAGTCAGCAAAATCGCCAGGCTGTGTCGCCGGCTGGACGTCGGCGCCCAGTATCAAAACCATCTGAAATCCCTGCTGCTGCCGGCCGACACGCAGCAAAGGCAAGTGCTGGAGCAGCGCGGTGCGGCCAGTGAGAAAGCGGCGTTTGAACTGGCTTCACTGATTGCCCTGTTGAAAGACGATATCAGTTCGTATGCCTACGGTGTCCTGCGTGATGTTCGCGACAATAAAAGCGCCATCAGTTTCCATCACCGACCGCTGCATCGACATCGGCTGTCCCTGATGGGTTTTTCGCTGCACGGTGTGGTGTTGTTCAGCGCCGAGGGCGACGGCGGCAAAATCCAGGCTGCCGTGGAGGCCCTCGCGCCTGATGAGCGTGCTGCCTGGCTTAACCTGTCAAGCATGTTATCGGTGGTATTGCCAGGCAACGACATCGACAAGTTCAAACTGCTGCAGGCGTTTTTCGCCAACGGCCCTACCGGGGTCAGCGAAGAGATGCTGCGCCAGCGGGACATCTATAAACAAAACCGCTTGAGCGGCCCGGTGATCGCCTATGTACCGGACGACCCAGTGCACCCTTTGAAAGAATACGCTTCGCTGACGGACTTCATGAAAGTGCTGATCATCCAGCTGCGTGAGCCGGACTATCAGGCATTCTTCAGCCGTTTCGTGGCGCAGAAAGACAAGGGCCGGTTCTTTGCCCGGGTCAGGGAACGGCTGAGCCGGATAACCTGGCAGCAACGCGAACCGCTGGACATGGGGCCATGGTGGCGGGAAACCGCGGTCGAGAATCCGAATGCCGAGCCCGTCACCCACCGGCTGTCCGGTGAGCTGTGGGCACAGCTGTACCGACTAAAACGTGACAAGGCGATCAGCGATGCTCGGGTCATCGCGGTGCCGACCGGCGATGAAGACGCCACCACCCGCTGGAAACGCCTGACCAGCTATCTGGACATTGGCTGGAACCTGTTCAACTTTGCCGCGATGCTGGTTCCAGGGCTGGGCGAAGCCATGCTGGCGTTGATGGTGGCGCAGATTGGCGAAGAGCTGCTGGAGGGAATCGAGGACTGGAGCAAGGGCGATCGGGACGAAGCATCGACGCACATCAACTCGGTCTTGATCAACTTTGCGCAACTGGCCTTGATGACCACCGGGCATGTCTTGCCCAGCGGCGCCCGGGTGGCGGTCACACCCAGCCCGATGATCGACAGCCTCAAACCGGTGGAGCTGCCCGATGGCAAGACCCGCCTCTGGAAACCGGATCTGGCGCCTTATGAGCAGTCGGCGATGCTGCCGGCGGAGGCCAGGCCCAATGATCTGGGGATTTATCAGTACAACGATCAGCAGTGGCTGCGCCTGGAGAAAAAGCATTATCGGGTGCGCCAGGACCCGGTGACGGGCGAGCATCGTCTGCAGCATCCGACCCGGCCAAGCGCCTATCAGCCCAGGGTGGAGCACAATAATGCCGGCGCCTGGAAAGCTGAAACCGAGCACCCCTTGAGGTGGGACGCGGCTCAACTGATGTCTCGCCTGGACAACTCACTGGATAATTACTCGGCATCTACCCTGACCAGGATCCAGCAAGTGAGCGGCGTTGAAGAGGGGCTGTTGCGCCGGTTGCATGTTGAACATGAAACGCCGCCTGCGCTGTTGCGCGATACGTTGACACGTTTCAATACCTATGCGGACGCGCAACGCTATCCCGAGCAAATCCTGTCGGATCAGGTGTCGGAGGAAATGTCCGGTTTTCTGCCGGCGACGCTGGTCGAGCTGCCGCGCTGGCCGGAGTCCCGGGCCCTGGAGGTGTTTGAACGCGATGACCGCACCGGTGCGTCCGTCAAACATGGCAACACCCTGGCCGCTGAGCCACAGACCCTCAAAATCAGCCGCTCGGAGTTGGTGGCCGGGAAACTGCCTGAACGGGTGATTGAGTCGCTGGACACGGCTGAACTTCGCGAGATGCTGGGTGCGAAGGTCGCCAATGACACGTCCTCACGGATCGACGCGCTGCGCAGTCGCCTGGCCATGCAGGCGCGCAAGCAACAAAAGCGTCTGTTCGACGCACTCTACAAGAGCCGCGATGTGTCCGGCAGCGCGCAAGTGCGTTTGCTGGTGGATGATTTTGCGCAGCTGCCCGCCAGCGTCGCGCAAGAATTACTCGAGAGTGCCGAGCCTGCGGACCTGCAGCATCTGACCGAGAAACGCCGCCTGCCGCTGCGTTTGCGCCGGCAGGCCCGCCTGGCGCAGGAGCACGTGCGCTTGAACCGGGCCTATGAGGGGCTTTACCTCGATGAACTGGTAAGTGCCGATACCCGCCGGCTCGAACTCGCCACGCTGGCCAGCCTGCCCGGTTGGTCGACGCAAGTGCGGATCGAAATTCGTCATCTGGGATTTTCCGGGGATTTGCTCGCCAGCGTGGGGCCGGCGCAGGCACCGATCCGTAAGGTGCTGGTGCTGGACGAAGATGGCCTCTACCAGGCGCGTGACGCAAATGATCACCACTTGCACGGTACCGACGACCTCTATGCTTCGGTGCTGCATGCGCTGCCTGACAATGAGCGCAACGCACTGGGTTATGACATTCACGAAAATGCACGGCTCAAGGAAGCGGTGCGGCGTTCGCCACTGAGCCATGAGCAGTTCGAGCCGATTCTGCTGGAGCAGCCGATCCGTAAACCGTTGTACGACCCGCAAGCCATGCGTTTGCCAGGTGGAATGTTGGGGTATTTGCGTGAACTCGTTGGCGGGCGTGCTGAGCAAAGTCCGCAGGCGCGGATAAGAAGGCTCTATCCCGCTTTCACGGAGCAAGAGTCCACTGCGTTGCTGGAGCGTTTCAACCGCCAAGGGATATTGGTCGACCTGCAGCTTGAAGCACTTGAACTTGAATTCGAACGGTTGAGCTCAACGCTCAAGCAATGGGTGAACTCGCCGACCCGGGATTTCCGTTTTAGCCCCAGTGGCTTCGACGAACGGAACGCGAGGAGTCAGTTCGCCCGCAAGATCAGGCAATGCTGGCAACGCACGGGGCCAAAACAGTTCGACTCATTCGGCAATGTGATTGGAGAGAAACTGGACTTGAGCAGCTTTCCTCTGAACCTGCATTTCAAAAACATGCCGGCGCTGGAAGGCAATTTCGACCATGTCACTTATCTGAAGATGTTCAACTGCGGCGTGACCGATGCGCAACAATCCTTTCTTCAGCCGTTTCGCAAGTTGCGCGCCCTGGACCTTGGCAACAATCGACTGACGGCTTTGCCGCGACACATCGCCCAGATGCCGCACCTCAATTTCCTCGAGCTCTCGGGCAACCGGATTGTGCTGATGGCCTCCGATGTCGACGTGCTCGGTCGCTGCACGAAGCTGCAAACCCTGGGGCTGGCAGGAAACCCGTTGGGTCTGCTGCCGAACATCAGTCGCATGCCCGACCTGCATACGCTGCTGCTGTACGACACCGGCGCGACCACGTGGCCTGCGGGGCTGTTCGACCTTCCACGCCCCCGGCATATCCATCTGGACCTGCAACGCAACGTGCTAACGCACATACCCGAAGTCACCCCGGGTTCGGTCGATGCAGAGTTACTGGCGCGTACGTTGCTCAGCCGCCAGCCGCCCTTCATGTCAGCCGAAAACCTGGAACGGCTCAAGGAGTACATCAGGTCGACAGGGCTGGACCCCGATCGCCCGTACCCTCCCCGGGGCGTGCGTGACACCCTGCAATGGCAGCAAGGCATTACCTTTGACCAATGGGTACAAAATCAAATGCTCTGGGATGCGCTTGAAGATGAGTTCAACTCGCACGGTTTCTTCGACGAGATCAGGCGCCTGACCCAATCGGCAGACTTCACCGCGGGCGGCGCCTATCGAACCGATCTGACGGCCAAGGTGTGGCGAATGATCGAGACCATGGCGAGGGACGCTGAGCTGCGCACAAAATTTTTCAGCGAAGCGTCGATGCGCACCCAATGTGTGGATGGCGCGACCCAGCTGTTCAATGTTCTGGGGGTCGATGTGCTGGTCCAGGAAGCCCTCGAACTGGGCAACGCCAGTTTGATCGAAACGCAGTTGGTCGAATTGGCCCGGGGCAAGAGCCGCCTGGATGAAATCGAGCGAATCGCCCGTCGTCATATCATCGACCGCGAAGCCGCGGGCGAGCGATTTCGACGCATCGATGAGGAAGGCAATGTGACTGGAACCATCGATGAGGTCGAGGTCCATCTCGCCTTCATGACGGACCTGGCGGAGCGCCTTGACCTGCCCTGGCAGGCGCGCGGTATGCAGTTTCGCCAGATCGCAGGCGTTACCAGTGAAATGATCGAGGACGCCTACCAGCGGGTCCTGGGGCTGGAGGAGGGCGATCTGCTGCGTGATTCGATTGCCGAGCAGCCGTTTTGGCGGACCTATGTGCAGCGCTCGAATCGCGCACGGTTCAGGGTCTTTGATCGCAAGATGGAAGCGACGACCGAGTTCAAGGTCGCTCTGGATGATCGTGCCGCCGGTTCGGACCTGACGCTCAAGGAAAGAGAGAAGCTGAAGGAAGACATCAGGGTGCTGGCCGCGGAACTCGGTAAACCTGAAAGCGCCTTCGGGCCGGGGAAAGTCGTGACCGATGAAGCGTTCGCCGCAGAGCTTGACCTGATCAGGGACGAGCGCGAAACCCTCCTCAAGCAATTGACTCAGCAAGCCATGGACCGGGCAAAACTGCGACGGGTTGAACCGCCTGCCTTTACGCTCGAGACCACTGACTGACACGGTTCTGTTCTTCGATGTGAAGGCGCAACCAGCGCATCCATAGATGCCATTAAAACCCTGAGTGATCGCGCACTCAGGGTTTTTTCTTGCCTTGAATGTTCAGAAGAGGAAATAGCGCTGCGCCATCGGCAACACATCCGCCGGCTCACACCACAACAACTCGCCGTCAGCCTTGACCTGATAGGTCTGCGGATCGACGTCGATGTTCGGCAAGTAGTCGTTGTGGATCAGGTCGGTTTTCTGCACGTCGCGACAGCCTTTGACCACGGCGATTTTCTTCTTCAATCCCAGGGCTTCGGGCAATCCGGCGTCATGTGCCGCCTGGCTGATGAAGGTCATGCTGGTGGCATGCAATGAGCCGCCGAAGCTGGCGAACATCGGGCGGTAGTGCACCGGTTGCGGCGTCGGGATCGAAGCGTTGGCGTCGCCCATCAGGCTGGCTGCAATGGCACCGCCTTTTAGAATCAGCGTCGGTTTGACGCCGAAGAATGCCGGGCGCCAAAGCACCAGGTCGGCCCATTTTCCCACTTCCACCGAGCCCACTTCGTGGCTGATGCCGTGGGTGATCGCCGGGTTGATGGTGTACTTGGCGATGTAGCGTTTGGCGCGGAAGTTGTCGTTGGCTGTGCCGTCACCCGCCAGCGGCCCGCGCTGTTTTTTCATCTTGTCGGCGGTCTGCCAGGTGCGCGTGATGACTTCGCCGACACGACCCATGGCCTGGCTGTCGGAGCTGATCATCGAGAACGCACCGAGGTCGTGGAGGATGTCTTCGGCGGCAATGGTCTCGCGGCGAATGCGGCTTTCAGCGAAGGCCACGTCTTCGGCAATGCTCGGGTCAAGGTGATGGCAGACCATCAGCATGTCGAGGTGTTCGTCGATGGTGTTACGGGTGAACGGTCGGGTCGGGTTGGTCGAACTCGGCAGCACGTTGGCGAAGCCGCAGGCCTTGATGATGTCCGGTGCGTGACCGCCACCGGCACCTTCGGTGTGATAGGTGTGGATGGTGCGGCCCTTGAAAGCGGCGAGGGTGGTTTCGACGAAGCCTGATTCGTTGAGGGTGTCGGTGTGGATCGCCACCTGCACGTCGAACTGATCGGCGACGCTCAGGCAGTTGTCGATGCTTGCCGGGGTGGTGCCCCAGTCTTCATGCAACTTGAGGCCGATGGCGCCGGCCTTGACCTGTTCGATCAACGGCTCCGGCAAGCTGGCGTTGCCTTTGCCGGTGAGGCCGATGTTCATCGGGAACGCATCGGCGGCCTGGAGCATGCGCGCCAGGTGCCATGGCCCGGAGGTGCAGGTGGTGGCGTTGGTGCCGGTGGCCGGACCGGTGCCGCCGCCGATCATGGTGGTGACGCCGCTCATCAGCGCCTCTTCGATCTGCTGCGGGCAGATGAAGTGGATGTGGGTGTCGATGCCGCCGGCGGTGAGGATCATGCCTTCGCCCGCGATGACTTCGGTGCTGGCCCCGATGGCAATGGTCACGTCCGGTTGCACGTCCGGATTGCCGGCCTTGCCGATGCCGGCGATGCGCCCGTCCTTGAGGCCGACGTCAGCTTTGACGATGCCCCAGTGATCGATGATCAGCGCATTGGTGATCAACGTGTCGACCACTTCGGCGGCCAGCAATTGGCTCTGGCCCTGACCATCGCGGATCACCTTGCCGCCGCCGAACTTCACTTCTTCGCCATAGGTGGTGAAGTCTTTTTCCACTTCGATCCACAGTTCGGTGTCGGCCAGGCGCACCTTGTCGCCGACGGTGGGGCCGAACATGTCGGCGTAGGCTTGTCTTGAGATTTTCATGCGCTTGCCTTGTAAATGATGGGTGTCAACCTGCGATCCATTGGGGCGAGGGAGCTTGCTCCCGTTGGGCTGCGCAACAGTCCTGAAACCTGCAATCGGATATCGTCAGGTACACCCCATGTTTCTGATTAGCGAGCGCTTCGCACTCGAGCGGGAGCAAACTCCCTCGCCACAGGGGAACATTTCAGTCGAGATTGCCCATGACCCTGCCGGCAAATCCGAACACCCGACGATGCCCCGCCAGATCCACCAACTCGACGTCGCGACTCTGCCCCGGTTCAAAGCGCACGGCAGTGCCGGCGGGGATGTTCAGGCGCATGCCGCGGCTGGCGGTGCGGTCGAAGGTCAACGCGTCGTTGGTTTCGAAAAAGTGGTAATGCGAACCGACCTGGATCGGCCGGTCGCCACTGTTGGCCACGGTCAGGCTGATGGTGCGGCGACCGGCGTTGAGTTCGATGTCGCCGGGCTGGATCTGGTATTCACCGGGAATCATCAATGGGCTCCTTGGAGAATCTTGTAGTAGAGGGCGGTGGGCTTGTAACGGCCGCTCGGGTCGCAGGCGTAATCGGGGATTTCCCCGGCGCGGGTGTAGCCCAGGGCTTTGTAGAAATCCTCAGCGGGCGAGCCGGCTTCAGTGTCGAGGTAGAGCATGCCGCGCTTGTGTTGCAAGGCGGCCTGTTCCAATGCGGTCATCAACTGTTGGCCCAGGCCACGACGTCGCGCATGTTCGCGCACCAGCAATTTCTGCACTTCGGCGCGGTTCAGGCCATTGGCTTTGCGGCACAGGCCCAGTTGCACGCTGGCTTGCACCTGTTCGTCCTTGACCACCACCCACAGCAACAAATTGCCATTGTTGAGATTGTCCTGAACCTCATCGAAATAGGCGTGGGCCTGCGTGGCATCAAGGTCGGCCATGAAGCCGACACTGGCGCCATAGCCGACGGCATCGAGCAGCAGATCAATCAGGCCCTGACGGTAGTGCGCAAAGCTTTCTACATTGACGCGTCGCAGTTGGGCGGGATTCATGAGCGATCACTCCTTGTGGGCGGCAGGTGGCTGTGCGCCAGGATTGAGGGTCAGTTGCATGAAGGTCAGGTCCAGCCAGCGCCCGAATTTGGTACCCACTTGTGGCATTTGCCCGGTGGTGACGAAACCGATGCGCTCATGCAAGCGGATCGAGGCGGTGTTGCCACTTTCGATGGCCGCGACCATGACGTGTTTGCCGCAACCTCGGGCGCGCGCTACCAGCACATCCATGAGTTGCGGCCCCAGGCCATTGCCGCGTTGATCGCTGCGTACGTAGACCGAGTGCTCGACGGTGTGGCGGAAGCCGTCGAATGGGCGCCAGTCGCCGAAAGAAGCGTAGCCCAGTACGGCGTCGTCCATATCGACGATTACCAGGATCGGATACGCCTGCGCCTGTCGGGCGTGGAACCAGGCCTGACGGTTGTCGAGGTCCACGGCATGTTCGTTCCAGATCGCGGTGGTGTTGAGCACGGCGTCGTTGTAGATGTCGCGGATCGCCGCAAGATCGGCATGCACGGCATCGCGGATGTGGTAAGTCATGGCGGGGCCTCAGGCGATCGGTTGGTGGACGGTGACCAGTTTGGTGCCATCGGGGAACGTCGCTTCGACCTGGATCTCCGCAATCATCTCCGGGATGCCCTCCATCACTTGTTCGCGGCTGAGCAGGGTGGTGCCCAAGTGCATCAGTTCGGCCACGGTTCGACCATCGCGCGCGCCTTCGAGCAGCGCCGCGGAAATGTAGGCCATGGCTTCCGGGTAATTGAGTTTCACACCGCGCGCCAAACGCCGCTCGGCGACGAGGCCGGCGGTGAAGATCAGCAGCTTGTCTTTTTCACGTGGGGTCAGGTCCATTGGTGCAATCCATCAGGGCAGATTAAAAGGTATTCGGGCATGTAAACACGAACCCTGTGGGAGCTGGCTTGCCAGCGATGGGGACCTCGATGCCGCCAAAAGCATCGCTGGCAAGCCAGCTCCCACAGGGTTCGGTGTTCAGGTGTTCCAGATGCGTGGTGGCATGGCTTCGCGATCCAAAAGGGCTGGGCGCAGCAATTTCCACAATTCAATCAGCCAGCCCCGTGCCAGCAATGCCTCACTGGCCAGGCATCGAGCCACCAGCAACCCGGGCAACTGGGTCAGGTCCCCGCGCACTTCGTTGGACAGCGAACGGCATTTCTCCAGCAACTCACTATCTATCTCGCCAGTCACCAACAAGGTGCCGAACACCGGTTGCCCATCCAGCCCGATCGGTGAATCGAGCAGGCCGTCATTGCCGACAATGCGCTGGCGTTCATGCCAGAGCAACTGGCCGTCGCGACGGATCTCCAGTTGCGCCTGAAAGTGCCCGAGGTTGAAACGCTCACCGCTGGCCGGACGGCCCAGGGCCACCACATCCCAGTAGAACAGACGGGCATCGCCTTCAAGCTCGACAGAGGTGCTGAGTTCGGCCTGCGCTGCACTGAAAATGATCGTTTCCTGGGGCAGCCATTCCAGTGTCGCACCGGCGGCTACTTTCAAGTCCAGCCGCTGATAGGCAGGGCCTGCCGCGCGATACCACTTGGCTGCCCCGGGACTGGTGATTTGCGCCCAGGCGCGGGAACCGACATCGGCCGAAATGTTCAGGCGATCACCGCCGGCAATCCCGCCCGGCGGGTGGACGATGATGTGCTGGCAGACTTCGGGACCTTCGGCATACAGGTGTTTTTGCACCCGCAGCGGGCCTTTGTGCCGGCGCTGGACCGGGCGCGTGGCGTCGTTGAACCGGGCGTAGCCCAGTTCCAGCTCGGCATGCCAACTGGGGGTAAACGAAATGCCGGATGCGGGAAGAGTCATGGTCAATGCTTTTCGGGAGTTCGACAGCAGGGTTGCAAAGGCTGTGCCGCAGGTATTTATTCGCAAGAGCAGGATTGTTAAGGCGCGCCGCGCACCAGCAAGGGGCGCGGCGCAACGAGGAGCGCGACAAATTGGTGCTTTGAATGACTCAGATCGTGACCAGTCCGCGCACGCCTTCCGCTTCCATGTTCTCGCCGCGACCCTGTTGCACGATTTCGCCCCGGGACATCACCAGGTATTGATCGGCCAGTTCGGCGGCGAAATCGTAGAACTGCTCCACCAGCAGAATGGCCATGTCGCCACGGGCAGCGAGTTTCTTGATCACTGCGCCGATCTCCTTGATCACCGAGGGCTGGATGCCTTCGGTGGGCTCATCGAGGATCAGCAGGCGTGGGCGGCTGGCCAGTGCGCGACCAATGGCCAGTTGCTGTTGCTGACCACCGGAAAGGTCGCCACCGCGGCGTTGCTTCATCTGCAGCAGCACCGGGAACAATTCGTAGATGAACGCCGGGACTTCTTTCGCTTCACTGCCTGGAAAGCGTGAAAGACCCATCAACAGGTTTTCTTCCACGGTCAGGCGGCCGAAGATTTCCCGGCCTTGCGGCACGTAGGCGATGCCGGCGTGCACCCGTTGGTGCGGCTTGAAGGCGGTGATCGGTTTACCTTCCCAATTGACCGCACCTTCCTTGGCCGGCAGCAGCCCCATCAGGCATTTGAGCAACGTGGTCTTGCCCACGCCGTTACGCCCGAGCAGGCAGGTGACTTCACCGACCTTCACCTCAAACGTCAGGCCGCGCAGGATGTGGCTACCGCCATAATATTGGTGCAGCTTGTCGACTTGTAGCATGTCCATGTTCTCCCCGTGATCGTTCCCACGCTCTGCGTGGGAATGCATTCCGTGACGCTCAGCGTCACCATGCGCAGGACTTGAGCCCTGCATTGTCAGCGGGACGCGGAGCGTCCCAGGCGGCATTCCCACGCGGAGCATGGGAACGATCAATTCGCAAAATCAGCGACCGAGGTAGACCTCGATCACCCGCTCGTTGTCCTGCACCTGCGCAAGCGACCCTTCGGCCAACACGCTGCCCTGATGCAACACGGTGACGTGGTCGGCAATCGAGCCGACGAAGCCCATATCGTGTTCCACCACCATCAGCGAATGCTTGCCGGCCAGGGTCTTGAACAGCTCGGCGGTGAATTCGGTTTCGGCGTCGGTCATGCCGGCAACCGGTTCGTCGAGCAGCAGCAGTTGTGGGTCCTGCATCAGCAACATGCCGATCTCCAGAAACTGCTTTTGCCCGTGTGACAGCAACCCGGCGGGGCGATTGACCGACGCGGTCAGGCGAATCGTGTCGAGCACTTCGGCGATGCGATCCTTTTGCTCACCATTGAGCCGCGCCCGCAGGCTGGCCCACACCGACTTGTCGGTTTTCTGCGCCAACTCAAGATTTTCAAAAACGCTCAGGGCCTCGAACACTGTGGGCTTCTGGAACTTGCGGCCGATACCGGCCTGGGCGATCTGCACTTCGCTCATCTGTGTCAGGTCCAGGGTTTCGCCAAACCAGGCCTTGCCGTGGCTGGGCCTGGTCTTGCCGGTGATCACGTCCATCAACGTGGTCTTGCCCGCGCCGTTGGGGCCGATGATGCAGCGCAGTTCGCCGACGCCGATGTACAGGTTCAGATCGTTCAGGGCCTTGAAGCCATCGAAGCTGACGCTGATGTCTTCCAGGGTCAGGATGGTGCCGTGGCGGGTGTTCAGGCCCTTGCCGGCGCGTTGACCAAGGCCGATGGTGTCGCGGCTGGTGCCGGCGTCCTTGTTGGGCTCCACGGGGAAAAACGCGGGTTCGAGCATGAATTGCGCCGTCGCAGTGACTCTCATTGCTCACCTCTCTTTTTCAGCAAACCGATCACGCCTTTGGGCAAATACAAGGTCACGACAATGAACAGCGCACCGAGGAAGAACAGCCAGTACTCGGGGAACGCCACGGTGAACCAGCTCTTCATGCCGTTGACCACGCCGGCACCGAGCAACGGACCGATCAAGGTGCCACGACCGCCGAGGGCCACCCACACCGCCGCTTCAATCGAGTTGGTCGGCGACATTTCACTCGGGTTGATGATGCCGACTTGCGGCACATACAACGCGCCGGCCAAACCGCATAGCACAGCGCTCAACACCCACACGAACAACTTGAAACCACGCGGATCGTAGCCACAGAACATCAAGCGATTCTCCGCATCGCGCAGCGCGGTCAGCACTCGGCCGAACTTGCTTTGCGCCAGCCGCCAGCCGATGTACAGGCTCGCCACCAGCAACAGCACCGTGGCGAAAAACAGCACGGCGCGGGTGCCGGGTTCAGTAATGCCGAAGCCGAGAATCGTGCGGAAGTTGGTGAAGCCGTTGTTGCCACCGAAGCCGGTTTCGTTGCGGAAAAACAGCAGCATCCCGGCGAAGGTCAGGGCCTGGGTCATGATCGAGAAATACACGCCCTTGATCCGCGAACGGAAGGCGAAAAAGCCGAACACCAGC
The DNA here is from genome assembly GCF_004321495.1 of Pseudomonas sp. Sample_10. NCBI lineage: Bacteria > Pseudomonadati > Pseudomonadota > Gammaproteobacteria > Pseudomonadales > Pseudomonadaceae > Pseudomonas > Pseudomonas sp. Sample_10. Next base: position 30,213 of record NZ_RCOE01000151.1, on the reverse strand, counting down.
GCCAGCAGACCCGGCGCCAGCACCACCAGACACATGGCCCAGAGGAAGCTGCTGGTGCCGGTCCAGTACCACGGCAATTCGGTCCACGACAGGAACGTCATGAACGCCGGCAAGCCATCTCCCGAGGCCTGGCGCATCAGGTACATGCCCATCGCGTAACCGCCGAGGGCGAAGAACAGACCATGGCCCAGGGACAGCAGGCCGGCGTAACCCCAGACCAGGTCCAGCGCCAGGGCAACGATGGCGTAGCAGAGAATCTTGCCCACCAGCGTCAGCGTGTAGGCGGATACATGCAACGTGCTGTCCACCGGTAGCAACGACAGCAGCGGCAATGCCAGCAGCAGGGCGAGGATCACCGCGCCGACAGCGATCGTGACTTTCGGGCCGGCCTTTTGGGTAGCCGTGACAATCAGAGGCTGGTTCATCAGTCGATTACCCGTCCTTTCAGTGCAAAGAGACCTTGCGGACGTTTCTGGATGAACAGAATGATCAGCGCGAGGATGAGGATCTTGCCGAGCACGGCGCCGATCTGCGGTTCGAGAATCTTGTTGGCGATCCCCAGGCCAAACGCGGCGAACACGCTGCCGGCCAATTGCCCGACGCCGCCGAGCACCACCACCAGGAACGAGTCGATGATGTAGCTCTGGCCCAGATCCGGGCCGACGTTGCCGATCTGGCTCAGCGCAACGCCACCCAGACCGGCAATGCCCGAACCGAGGCCGAAGGCGAGCATGTCTACGCGTCCGGTGGGCACGCCGCAACAGGCCGCCATGTTGCGGTTCTGGGTGACGGCGCGCACGTTCAGGCCCAGGCGTGTCTTGTTCAGCAGCAGCCAGGTCAGCACCACCACAAACAGGGCGAACGCGATGATGACGATGCGGTTGTACGGCAGCACCAGATTGGGCAGCACTTGAATGCCGCCCGACAGCCATGCGGGGTTGGCCACTTCAACGTTCTGCGCGCCGAACACCAGACGCACCAGTTGAATCAGCATCAGGCTGATGCCCCAGGTGGCGAGCAGGGTCTCCAGTGGGCGGCCATAGAGGTGGCGAATCACCGTACGCTCCAGCGCCATGCCGATGGCGGCGGTGACAAAAAAGGCCACGGGCAAGGCGATCAGTGGATAGAACTCAATGGCCTGCGGCGCGTAGCGCTGGAACATCAATTGCACGACATAGGTCGAGTAGGCACCGAGCATCAGCATTTCGCCGTGGGCCATGTTGATCACGCCGAGCAGGCCGAAGGTGATCGCCAGGCCCAACGCCGCGAGCAGCAGAATCGAACCCAGCGACATGCCGCTGAAGGCCTGGCCCACAAGCTCGCCGATCAGCAGTTTGCGTTTGACCTGGGCCAGGCTGGTTTCGGCCGCTGTGCGTACAGTGGCATCGGTTTCAACGGCGGGATCGAGCAAGCCTTCGAGCCGGGTGCGGGCCAGCGGGTCACCGGTTTCACCGAGCAGGCGCACAGCGGCCAGCCGCACAGCCGGGTCGGCATCGACCAATTGCAGGTTGGCCAGGGCAAGGCTCAGTGCGGCATGGACGCTTTCGTCCTGTTCGCCAGCAAGCTGCTGGTCGAGGAATTTCAACTGCGCCGGTTTGGCGCTTTTCTGTAGTTGCTGTGCAGCGGCCAGACGCAGTCTGGCGTCGGCGGCGAGCAACTGATGGCTGGCCAGGGCGGTGTCGATCAACCCCCGCAAGCGATTGTTCAGGCGCAAGGTTTTCGGTTGGCCGTCGACGGTCAATACGCCTTGTTGCAGGGCATTGATCAGCTCGACGCGGACCGGATCGGGCTGCGCGGCCCAGGCTTCGAGCAACTTGGCTTGCTGCACGGGATTGGCGGCGACGAAGTCTTCGGCGTCGCCGGCGTGAGTGGCCATCGGCAGCAACAACGCGAGGGCGAGGAGAAAGCGGTAGAGGGCAGTGGGCATAGAGAGTCGCCTTGCTCGGACTAATGTGAAGGCTGGCTCTTGTGGCGAGGGAGCTTGCTCCCGCTGGGACGCGAAGCGGCCCCAAAAAAGGACTGCTGCGCAGTCCAACGGGAGCAAGCTCCCTCGCCACAAAAACCGCTCCCACTGGGGGTTGGTTTTGATCGTTCCCACGCTCCGCGTGGGAATGCAGCCCGGGACGCTCCGCGTCCCTGAAGCGGACGCAGAGCGTCCGTTGAGGCATTCCCACGCAGAGCGTGGGAACGATCAGGTTGAGCGGGATAACTCAGTTGCTCTTCACCGCATACTCCGGCTTCTTGTCGTTGCCCGGAATGAACGGGCTCCACGGCTGGGCGCGAATCGGGCCTTCGGTCTGCCATACGACGTTGAACTGACCGTCGGCCTGGATCTCGCCGATCATCACCGGCTTGTGCAGGTGGTGGTTGGTCTTGTCCATGGTCAGGGTGTAGCCGGACGGCGCGGCGAAGGTCTGGCCGGCCAGGGCTTCGCGGACTTTGTCGACGTCGGTGGACTTGGCTTTCTCGGCGGCTTGCGCCCACATGTGGATGCCGACGTAGGTGGCTTCCATCGGGTCGTTGGTCACCGCTTTGTCGGCGCCCGGCAGGTTGTGTTTCTTGGCGTAGGCTTTCCAGTCGGCGACGAATTTCTTGTTCTGCGGGTTCTCGACCGACTCGAAGTAGTTCCACGCCGCGAGGTTGCCCACCAGCGGTTTGGTGTCGATGCCGCGCAGTTCTTCTTCGCCCACCGAGAACGCCACGACTGGAACGTCGGTGGCTTTGAGCCCCTGGTTGGCCAGTTCTTTGTAGAACGGCACGTTGGAGTCACCGTTGACGGTGGAGATGACCGCCGTCTTGCCGCCGGCCGAGAACTTCTTGATGTTGGCGACGATGGTTTGATAGTCGCTGTGACCGAACGGGGTGTAGACCTCTTCGATGTCCTTGTCGGCCACACCTTTGGAGTGCAGGAACGAACGCAGGATTTTGTTGGTGGTGCGCGGGTAGACGTAGTCAGTGCCGAGCAGGAAGTAACGCTTGGCGCTGCCGCCTTCTTCACTCATCAAATATTCAACGGCGGGGATCGCTTGCTGGTTCGGCGCGGCGCCGGTGTAGAACACGTTCGGCGACATCTCTTCGCCTTCGTACTGCACCGGATAGAACAGCAGGCCATTGAGCTCTTCGAACACCGGCAGTACCGATTTGCGCGACACCGAAGTCCAGCAACCGAACACCACGGCGACCTTGTCCTGGGTCAGCAGCTGGCGGCCCTTTTCGGCGAACAGCGGCCAGTTGGACGCAGGGTCCACGACCACCGGCTCCAGCATCTTGCCGTTCACGCCGCCCTTGGCATTGATCTCGTCGATGGTCATCAGCGCCATGTCTTTGAGCGACGTTTCGGAGATCGCCATGGTGCCGGACAACGAATGCAGAATACCGACCTTGATGGTCTCGGCGGCCTGGACCGTCCAGGCCATGCCCATCGCGGCAATGCTTGCCGAAAGTGTGAAAGCCTTGATCAAACTGCGACGCTTCATTGTGCGATCTCCATGAACTTATGAATTTTCTTGGGTGGCAGATGCGGACTACTGAAGGGTCTTTAGCAAGGGCTGTGCCCGGTCGGGCAAAGGTAGGAAAATGTCGGTTTAGAGCGATTGAGCGTTGGCGGGATGCACCATGAGAGAACGCTGTTGGCGCGCTGGTGCAGGTGGCCGCGCCAGATTGGGGCGAGCCGTGCCGATCAAACTGTAGGCGCGAGCCTGCTCGCGATAGCGGTAGATCAGACAACATCTGCGCTGGCTGAAAGATCGCCACCGCGAGCAGGATTCAACAGTGGGTATCAGTTTTGTAAGCGACGAGTGTCAGCTTTTGATGCAGGTTTCAAAACCATGTCCGCCACCTTCGTACTCCGGGCCGTAGTAGTACTTGGTGAATGAAGTTTTCCCGTCAGGCGTGGACGCGATGTTTGCTATCCCGACACCGTAGTCCTTGAGCGACGGGTCGGTATGGGCAAAGTAAATCGCCAGGGAATTCAAGTTGGCGGCGGCAAACCCGTCATACCGCGAGTTGTCGGGCAATGTCAGGGTAAAACCGTAGGCGCCATGTTCGCCGGTACTTTGTTCGGCATTGAGTTTCATGTCGACAACCCCTTCAAACGGGCCGATATGACTGTCCATTCCGGTACATTGATATCGGCCGCTGTAGTCAACGCCAGTAAAGGGTGGCTTGGCTGCCCATGCAGGCGTTGAAACAAGTGCGATGGCTATGATGAGTTTTTTGAACATGGTTACCTCTTTCCGCTCCTGTAAGAATTATGACGGTTAAGGTGTAGGAATAATCGTCATTAATGTGCGCAAGTTTTTTATTATGTAACTTGCTGGAGCGGAGTATGAGCGTGGTCATGGATTTGTTAAGTGCCAACTCAATACGAGACTTTTCCAGACCTCCATGTGGTTTTTAGTTTGTTTTAATTAAACATGATGTTAACGACGTCGCATCAAACCGATGAAAAACAAGCCGCCAATCGCGGCGGTGGCCACGCCGATGGGCAAGTCTTCGGGCGCGATCAGCGTCCGGGCGGCGACGTCGACCCATACCAGAAACACGCTGCCGAGCAGTACGCACACCGGCAGCAATCTACGGTGTTCCGCGCCGACCAGTCGCCGCGCAATATGCGGCACCATCAACCCGACAAAACCAATGGAGCCGCTGATCGACACCAGCACCCCGGTCATCAGCGAAGCGATCACGAACACTCGCAACCTCTCGGATCGCGCATTCAATCCCAGCGTCACGGCAGTCTGCTCGCCGGCCATCAACGCATTGAGCGGTCGAGCCATGCCCAGCAGCAGCACCAACCCAATCAACACGCTGGCGGCGGGCACCGCGAGCAATTCCCAGCGCGCCAGCCCGAGACCACCGAGCATCCAGAACATCACCGCCGAACTGGCGCGATGGTCGCCCATGAACAGCAGCAAGTTGGCCACCGCCATCATCACGAACGACACCGCCACGCCGCACAGCAGCAGGCGTTCACTTTCGAGTCGACCGTGGCGGCTGGCGATCATCAGCACCACCAGCATGCTCAACAATGCACCGATGAATGCTGCAATCGGCAAGGTCAGCAAGCCAACGATTTCACCGACATGCAACATCACGATCACCGCGCCCAGGGTTGCGCCGGAGGTGACCCCCAGCAGATGCGGATCGGCCAGCGGATTGCGGGTCGCCGCTTGCAGCACCGCGCCGACCAGCGCCAACCCGGCGCCGACAAGCGCACCGAGCAACATGCGCGGTACGCGGATCAGCCAGACGATATGTGCCTGCCCGGCGCTCCACTCCTGCACACCAACGCCGAACAACTTGTGCAGGAGAATCCGCCAGACCACGTCCACCGGCACCCGCGCCGGGCCGAATCCCAGCGATACCACGCACGACACCAGCAGCAGCGCGCCAAGGGCCATCAGCAACAAGGCGTAGCGACGATTGATCATGTGCCGTGCAAACCCTTGGCCAGGGTTTCCACCGCCAGGACGTTGTCGATCCCCGGCGTGGCCTGCACGTAGGGAATGACGATGAAGCGTTGGTGCTTGATCGCGTCCACCGATTGCAGCGCCTTGTTGCTGCGCAGGAATTCAATCTTCTGTTCGGCGGTGACTTCGCCATAGTCGACGATCACGATCACCTGCGGGTTGCGCTCAACCACGTTCTCCCAGTTGACCCGAGTCCAGCTCGCGTCGACATCGGCGAGAATGTTTTGCCCGCCGGCGGCATCGATCAGCGCTTGCGGCATGCCCAGGCGACCGGACGTCATGGCCCGGTCTTCACCGCTGTCATAGAGAAAGACCCTGGGCTTATCGGCGGGCAGACCCTTGCGAATCCTGCTGACTTGCGCCTGCATTTCACTGATCACGGCATCGGCGCGATCCTGCACGTCGAAAATCCTGCCGAGGTTGCGCAGGTCGTTGTACGTGTCTTCGAGGCTGGCCGGTGGACGCTTCATCACGAATGCGCAGGACTCGGTCAGTTCGTAGACATTGATGCCCAACGGTTGCAGGGTTTGCGGCGTGAGGTCACCGCCGACACGCATGCCGTAATCCCAACCGGCGAAGAAGAAATCGACATTGGCGTTGAGCAGGGTTTCCACCGACGGGTACTTGGCCGCCAGCTCCGGCAAGCCGTCGAGGATGCTCTGCATCTGTGGCGTCACCGCTTTCCAGCCACTGACGCCGCTGTACCCGACCATCTGTGGCTTGAGGCCAAGGGCGAGCATCATTTGGGTCATGTTGATGTCGTGGCTGACCGCGTGTTTCGGCGCCTGCTGGAAGGTCACTTGACGATTGCAGCTCTGCACCGTCAACGGGTAATGCGTGGGCTCGGCATACGCCTGGGCGCTGCCCAGCAACACCGCGAGGTAAAGACTGGAACGCAGCAGATTCATGGTTGGGTTATCCAGGTAATACGGGGGTAGCCGTGCAAGGGATGTTCATCGATCAACGCTTCGACGCCGAACACGTTACGCAACAACGCGGCGTTGAGGACTTCTTTCGGTGTGCCGCAAGCGACGATGCGGCCGTGATCGATCACGTACAGCCGATCGCAGAACGCCGCGGCCAGATTCAGGTCATGGATGCTCGCCAGGGTGCCGATCTTCAAGCGCTTGACCAACTGCAACAGCTCCAGCTGATAGCGCGGATCAAGGTGATTGGTCGGCTCGTCGAGGATCAGCAGTTGCGGTTGCTGGGCCAACGCGCGGGCCAGGATCACCCGCTGCTTTTCACCGCCGGACAGGGTGGTAAACGCATGGTCTTCGAAGCCCTTGAGGCCAACTGATTCCAGAGCGTGGAGGGCGAGGTTTCGATCCTCGACATTGTCGCCATCGAACAGGCCTTTGTGCGGCGTGCGCCCCATGGCGACGACTTCTTCGACGGTCAGCCCGAAGGCATCGGGAAACTCCTGCAGCACCACGGCGATGCGTTGCGCGCACCAGCGCGAGGATTGCTTCCAGACGTTGTGATGGCCGAGCCCGACCTCGCCGCTTTGCGGTTTGCTGAAGCGCCACGCACAACGCAACAGGCTGGTCTTGCCACTGCCGTTAGGGCCGATCAACCCGACAAACTCACCGGCGGCCACGCGCAGCGAGGCATCACGCAGCTGGAACTGGTGATGACAATGGCCGTGGCCAAGGGGAGACCAGGAAATATTTGTGAGGTTCAGCGAAGTCATGCAGTGACTCTTTAGGTGAAGCGAACGGACCCTTCGCTGGCAAGCCAGCTCCCACAGGTGTTATGTCGATCACAAAAATTGCGTAAGACATGGACCCTGTGGGAGCGGGCTTGCCCGCGATGAGGCCAGCAAGTAACCCTGAGTTGCCAGGATGACGCGCGGGCAGTTTACAGGGCCAAGGCTCCCGCGCATCTCGCCTGACTCACGATGAAGATGAGGCGCTTTCAGTTTCCCGGATGAAGCGCGACAGCACCAGGCGATCGAGCAACCAGACCGCCACCAGCGAAGCGCCCACCAGCGGAAATGCCACCGCCAATGCGAACATGATGACCATCGCGGTTTTCCACTTCGGCAGATCATGACGCAGCGGCGGCACACCGAGCTTGCCTTGCGGGCGACGCTTCCACCAGATCACCACCCCGCTGACGGCGCTGAGCAGGATCATCAGGCAGATCAGCAGCACGATGATCTGGTTGACCACACCGAACATCTTGCCTTCGTGCAGCATCACGCCGATTTCTGTGGCGCGAGCGACAGCGCCGTAATGCTCGTAGCGCACATCGGCGAGGACCTTGCCGGTGTACTGGTCGACGTGCAGCGTGGCGTCATTGCGCGGGTCGTCGGCGAACACCGCGATGGTGAAAACACCGGTGGCGGTCGTCGGCAAGGTGATGCTGTAACCCGGTTCGACCTTGCCTTGGGTGGCGATGTTCTGCACGTCTTGCAAGCTGATGCTCGGCGCCGCCGGGCCAGCCTGGGCACCACCGTGGGCCATGTGTTCGGCGTGAGCGCCGGACATCGGCATCGGGGTGTTTTCCATGGCCCAGGGCACAGTCTGGCGCGTGGCACTGTTGAGGCTGCGCGCTTCGACGTCGGATTTCGGTACGTCGTCCCACATCGCCGCCGGAAACACGTTCCACACGGCCGCATATTGTTGGCCCCAGAACCCGGTCCAGGTCATGCCGCTCAGCAGCATCACCAACAACAGGGATGCGCCCCAGAAACCGGTGACGGCGTGCAAGTCGCGCCACAGCACGCGGCCACGACTACTGAGGCGCGGCCACAAGATGCCCGCTGCCTGACCGCGCGGCCACCACAGGAACACCCCGGAAACCACCAGCACCACGCCCCACCCGGCAGCCAGTTCCACCAGTCGGTCACCGACGGTACCGATCATCAGTTCGCCGTGGATCGCCCGGGCAATGGCTTGCAGGTTCTTCTTGGCGTCCTGTTCGCCAAGAATGTCGCCATGGTACGGATCGACGAACACATTCAGCTCGGTGCCGTCTTTGATCACGACAAACTGGGCGCTGCGCTCGGCGTTGACCGGTGGCAGGTATTGCTTGATCGTCGCTTGTGGATAGGCGTCTTTCACGCGTTTGAGCAAGTCATCGGCCGGGATCGTGTGATGGCCGGCCGGGACGTTGAGCAGGCTGCTGTACATCAGCGAGTCGAGCTGCGGTTTGAACAGATAAATCGTGCCGGTCAGCGCCAGCATTACCATGAATGGTGCAACGAACAATCCGGCATAGAAATGCCAGCGCCAGGCCAGGTTGTAGAAATTCACTTTGGGCTGTTTCATCACGTGTGCTCCGCTTGGCTGGATCTTTTAGTTGTTTGTTTTGCGGTTGCTGTACAACCGATCGCGGGCAAGCCTTGCTCCTGCTGTAGGAGCGAGGCTTGCCCGCGAAGCTCTCAGAAGCTCATATCCACCTTGGTCCAGAGCGTGCGCCCCGGCTCCTTGATGGCTTGCGGGTCATTGGCCGGGTAGCCGAAACCGGCGTTGCCGGCCAGGTTCAAGTGTTCGGCGTACGCCTTGCCGAACAGGTTGTCGATGCCGCTGCTGACCTTCCAGTGGCTGTTGATCCGATAGGCGCCGTTGAGGGAGAACACGCCGAAGCCCGGCGTCTTGTCGAAGTCCTTGCCAACCACGTTGCCTTTGTTCTGGTCGATACGGTTTTGCGCGGCGACCACTCTCCACAGTGCGCCGGCGCTCCAGTTGTCTTCGCTGTAGGTCAGGCCAAAACGCGCATCCAGCGGCGGCATTTGCGGCAATGCACTGCCATCGCTGCTGTTCTTGCCCCAGGCGTAGGCCAGGGTCGCATCGGCTTTCCAGTGTTCGGTGAAGTTGTAGGCGGCGCCCAATTCGCCACCCATGATCCGCGCGTCGATGTTCTCGGCTTGTGAGGTCGTGCCCATCATTGTCGGGGTGTAGTTGAACAGGATGTAGTCGTGCACCTGACCGACATAAGCCGAAGCCCAGGCTTCGAGGTCTTCGGTCTTGTATTGCAGGCCGAAGTCGAGCTGGGTGGTCTTTTCCGGTTTGATCGAGTCGAAGGCATTCACCGAACCGGCGGGGCCGGACTTGGGCGAAAACAGCTCCCAGTAATCCGGGAACCGCTGGGTGTGCCCCAGGCCCGCATACAGCGTGGTCGGGCTGTCGGCCAAGTCATGTTCGTAGCGGATGAAACCGCTGGGCAGGGTGTCCGCGCGGGTGTCATCGGCAGTCGGGTTCGGCCGGGTCATCATTCCTGAACCGGTGGTCTGCCGGTAATCCTTGGCCGAAGCGCGGTCCAGGCGCGCACCGCTGATCAAACGGTCACGGTCGGCGGCGTACCAGGTCAATTCGCCGAACACCCCGTAGTTATGGAAGTCGGCATCCTTGGTGTAGGGCAGGTACTTGTAGGCGTCGACACCCATGGCGCTGCGCTGGCGATGTTCGTTGGTCTGCGCGTCGATGCCACTGATCAATTGCACGTCGGCCCAACGCCAGGTGCCCTTGATTCGCGCGCCGAGGGTCCGGCGGTCGACATTGGACGCCATTGGTCCGGCCATCATCCCGGTACCGGACGGCGTGCGCAGGGTGTAGTTGTCCATCACATGGTCGGCGTAGTTGTAATAGACCTGGGCTTCGAGCTTTTCCAGTACGTCGCTGAGGTTGGATTTCTCGAAGCGCAGGCCCAGGCTTTCGCGCTTGAATTGTGAACCGTCCATGCCGCGACCGGCGTACCGGGCCTCGCCGTCACCCTTGCCTGCGGTCAGCTCCAGCAGGGTATCGGCGTCCGGGGTCCAGCCCAGTGCGACATCGCCGTTCCATTTGTCATAACGCGAGGCGACGGTGTCGTTGTTGCCGTCCTTGTAATCGTCGGCCTGGGCGGTGTTGCCAATCACCCGCACGTAGCCCAGTGGCCCGCCAGCAGCGGCGTCCAGCACTTTATCGAAACGGCCATTGGAGCCGGCCAGCACACTGGCGTTAACCCGCGTGCCGAGTTCGCCGAAGCTTTCCGGTTCGCGATCGAAGAGGATGGTGCCGGCCGAAGCCCCCGGTCCCCAAAGTACGGTCTGCGGGCCTTTGATGACCGTAAGCTTGTCGTAGGTTTCCGGTGAGATGTAGGAGGTGGGGGCGTCCATCCGCCCTGGGCAAGCGCCAAGCATCATGCCGCCGTTGGTGAGAATGTTCAGGCGCGAACCGAACATGCCACGCAGCACCGGATCGCCGTTGGTACCGCCATTGCGAACCTGGGCGAATCCCGGGATGGTTTTCAGATAATCCGAACCATCGCTGGCCGGCACCGGTTGCCGCGGGTCTTTCGGATTGGTGACGATGGTCAGCGGCGAACTCGGGGCAATGGCGGTGATGACCGTCGGGCTCAGTTCTTCAGTATGACCTGGGTGTTCATCGGCCAACACCGAAGGTGTCAGCAAGGCTCCGCACAGAATCGCGGTGGCGTGCCTGAAACGAATCATGGATTCGTTCGGGGTAAAAGACACTTGGGCAGGGCTCAAGCGTGTGTCAGCAGAAAACCTGGACATTGCAATTTCCATCGAGCAGTCGTAAACGACACGGCGGACAACCAGAGCTGTCTTCTCAACCGTGTGAAATCAGAGGTGGCTGTTTACGCGACGATGGGCGGGGCGCGGGTGCGGGCACCGGGGAAAAAGGTTTGCCGGGCATGGCCCAGGCGTGGGGAGGGGATGGTGAACGTGTTGACGGGCGGGATGTTGAATGCGACGAAGGATCCGCCGCCGGTCAATGCCGGGCAATTGAACAGCAGGCTGCAATAGCCGCATTTTTCCCAGATCGCATGGTGCCCCGATGCTGGCGGGCAGTGTTCAGCCGGTGGTTGCGTGCCGTGGTCGGCGTGCTCCATCGCCGACATGTCCATGCTCATGTCCATCGACATGTTCATCGACATCGGGGCGCGCTGATCCATCGGCATCGACTGAGAAATCAGTGGACCGATAAAGATCATCAGCATGGCGAACAGGCTGATCCAGCTGCCGCTCCTCAGGCGTGAAGGCTGATGGCGGTGGGCGGATGACCTGGCGCTTGACGTGCGCATGGACGGATTCGGCTCAGCGGGTTACTGAGCGTGCGCGTGCTGGTGCGTGACCTCGGGTGGCTGCTTCTGCACCGCCACTTCAACCGTCACGTCACCGGCCTTCTCGAAATGCAGGGTCAACGGGAAACGCTTGCCATCGACCAGCAGGCCACGGTCTTTCAAGTTCACCAGCATCACGTGGTAGGCCATCGGTGCAAACGTGACGTTGGCGCCAGCAGGGATATCCACGTTGGGTACCTGTTGCATTTTCATCAGGTCGTTTTGCATCACATGTTCATGCAGTTGCGCTTCGCCAGAAAGGGGCGAGTCGACGCTGAGCAAGCGGTCGGCGGTATTGCCCGCGTTGTGAATGACGAAATACGCGGCAACGGTTGGCGCATTGGGCGGCAGTTCCTGCGACCAGGGATGAGCGATTTCCAGGGCGCCAACTTTGTATTCGTGGGCATTGGCAAAACAGGCAGGCAGCAGCAACGCGGCCAGAACGATGAATTTGTTCAACATGGCAGTTCTCCAGAACGATTCGAAACGCAGGTCAATTGCGAGAAGAAATCACACCAGAGGGGAGGCACGGGGATTGAGGCTTGGCCATTGCTGGCGCGGTGTCGGCGTGTTGAGCGACGACGCTGGCAGGCTTCGATTGGACTCGAACTGCGCGAAATACAGTCGCGGTTCATGGCCGGGCAACGCCACCAAGGGAGCAGAGCCCGAGCAGCACCAGCAGTGCTGCATGTTGGAATGATCGTCGTTTTGCGGGGCTTTTTGTTCGATTTTGCCCAGGGAGATCGCCACCATTTTGGTGCCGCTCGATGTGCAAAAGCTGCCCCACAACAATTGTTCGGCGGGTGACTTCGCCGACTGCGCCATCGCTCCGGACATCGGCATGGCGAGCATGTTGAACAGCACTGCGAAGCAGGCTATCCAGGCAATTGCGAGCCGTTGTCGGGACATGGGACAAAATCCGGTGGGTGAGCGATCAGGCGCGGGCTATTTAGCCTGATCAGGGCCGATAAGTAAAAAAGCGGCGTGCGGTGTGGTGTCGCAGCGTCGACCGTTCTTAGTGTTCATGATAGTCGTGAATTCAAAATGCCAGTGCCACTTAAGCTTTGTTCAGATTTTCTAGACCTCAGTGGACACCCACTCAAAAACCAGACAACGCAATCCTGTGGGAGCGTACCTGCTCGCGACGATGACCTATGGTAATCAGAGTCCCTATGTAAATTGCTGCATTCTCAATACTTGTAACACTTCCGTCACCGAACCAAACTCCCGCTCAACCCCCGGCAACACCGGCCGTTTCAACACCAGCACCGGCACCCCACGCTCACGCGCCACGTCCAGCTTCGGCTCGGTCGCCGTGCTGCCGCTGTTCTTGCTGATCAGCACGTCGATCTGCCGACGCTCGAACAACTCGCGCTCATCGTCGATCAGGAACGGGCCGCGTGCACCGATCACTTCGCAGAGCTCGTTGCCGGGATAAACGTCGAGGGCGCGCAGGGTCCAGAATTGCTCCGGGGGAATTTCGTCCAGGTGCTGCAACGGTTCGCGGCCGAGGGTGAACAGCGGGCGGCGAAACGGTTTCAGGGCTTCGATCAAGTCGGCCCAATCGCTGACTTCCCGCCAGTCATCACCGGCCTGTGCTTGCCACGCCGGACGCCGCAGTGCCCAGCAGGGAACACCGTTTGAACGTGCAGCAGTTGCCGCGTTCCGACTGATTTGTGCGGCGTAGGGGTGAGTGGCGTCCAGCAACAGATCGATGCCTTCATCGCGAATGAATTGCGCCAACCCTTCGGCACCGCCGTAACCGCCGACCCGAACCTGACATTGCAGATCCGTCGGCACGCGACCGATGCCGGCCAGACTATAGATGTGCTGCGGCCCCAGGGTTCGGGCAATGGCCAGGGCCTCGGTCACGCCACCGAGCAACAGCATTCGTTTCATTGAAAAGCCCCCGCATGCCCGACGATCCCGCCCTGGCGGTCGATGGCGAACACTTCGACCTGAACCTGCGCAGGGACCACGCTACGGGCAAACGCCAGGGCGTGACGGCATACCGCATCACCGAGGGCGATACCGGCGGCGCTGGCCATGGCCAAGGCCTGCTGACTGGTGTTGGCATCACGGATGCCTTGCTGCAACGCTGCATCGGCACCCACTGCAGCGGCCCATTCGGCCAGCTGCGGCAAGTCGATGCTCGAATGACGACTGTGCAAGTCCATGTGCCCTGCGGCCAGTTTGCTGATCTTGCCGAAGCCGCCACAAAGGCTGAGTTTATCCACAGGCACCTTGCGCAAATGCTTGAGCACCGCGCCGACGAAATCGCCCATTTCGATCAGGGCGATTTCCGGCAGGCCATAGACCCGGCGCATGGTGTCTTCGCTGGCGTTGCCGGTGCAGGCGGCGATGTGCAGGTAACCGTTGGTTTTGGCGACATCGATGCCTTGGTGAATCGAGGCGATGTAAGCCGCGCAGGAAAACGGCCGGACAATGCCGCTGGTGCCGAGAATCGACAGGCCACCGAGAATACCCAGGCGCGGGTTCATGGTTTTCAATGCCAGTGCTTCACCGTTTTCGACATTCACCGTGACCTCGAAGCCGCCGCTGTACCCGTGTTCTGCGGCGAGTTGGGTCAGGTGATCGCTGATCATTTTGCGCGGCACCGGATTGATCGCCGGTTCACCGACGCCCAGTACCAGCCCGGGCCGGGTGACGGTGCCGACACCGTGTCCGGCAAGGAAGCAAATACCTGGCTCAGCGCGCAGTCGCACTTGGGAATAGAGCAAGGCACCGTGGGTGACGTCGGGATCATCACCAGCATCCTTGATCGTGCCGGCTTCGGCGCTATCGTTCGTCAGCCGACAGAACTCCAGGCGCATCTGCACTTGTTTGCCCTTGGGCAAGATGATGTGTACCGCGTCCGCCGCCGCGCCGGTGAGCAACAGGCGAGCCGCCGCGAGACTGGTCGCTGTGGCGCAACTGCCAGTGGTCAGGCCACTGCGCAGGGGGGCAGGTTGTTCGGCGGTTTCGTCACGCATCGAGAGGTTTCGTCGTGTCCAGAAGAGTAATCGGCAAGGCCTGACGCCAGGTATCGAAGTCACCCAGCGGTTGCGCCTGCGCGATGTGGATGCGCGTCAGTTCCCCGCCGTGCTGTTCACGCCATGCCATCAGGGTCATTTCACTTTGCAATGTGACCGCATTGGCAATCAGCCGGCCACCGGGTTTGAGGGCGGCCCAACAGGCGTCCAGCACGCCTTCGCGGGTGACGCCGCCACCGATGAAAATCGCGTCCGGACGTTCCAGGTCTTGAAGTGCTTGCGGTGCATGGCCGCGAATCAGCTGCAGGCCAGGCACACCGAGGGCATCGCGGTTATGTTCGATCAATTGCTGCCGCCCTGCATCGGCCTCGATGGCCAGTGCCCGACAACTCGGGTGGGCACGCATCCATTCGATGCCGATCGAGCCGCTGCCAGCGCCGACATCCCATAGCAGTTCGCCGGGCGTCGGGGCCAGGCGTGCGAGGGTGATCGCCCGGACATCGCGCTTGGTGATCTGGCCGTCGTGCTTGAAGGCCGAGTCTGGCAGGCCGGCCAGCCGTGACAGACGGGGTGTGGAGGGGGCGGCAAGGCAGTCGATCGCGATCAGGTTCAAGTCGGCGATGACCGGGTCGGCCCAGTCGCTGGCGATGCCGTCGATACGTCGTTCGGCTTCGCCACCCAAATGTTCCAGCACGGTCAGACGGCTCGGGCCAAAGCCTCGTTCACGCAGCAGCGCGGCGACTGCGGCGGGGGTGCGCCCATCGTTGCTCAGCACCAGCAAGCGCACGCCGTTGAACAGCTGTGCGCCGAGTGCGGCGATCGGGCGGGCAACCACTGACAGCGTGACCACTTCCTGCAACGGCCAGCCCATCCTGGCGGCGGCCAGCGAACAGGAAGAGGGCGCCGGTAGCGTCAGCATTTCCTCGCAGGGCACGTGTCGTGCAAGACTGGCGCCCACGCCGAAGAACATCGGATCGCCACTGGCCAGGACGCATACCGGTTCGCCACGCCGGGTCAATACCGGTTCAAGTGTGAATGGACTTGGCCACAGTTGCCGTTGCCCACGGACGCAGGCTGGCAGCAAATCCAGTTGCCGTTGCCCACCGATGATCCGCGCAGCGTTCAGCAGGGCGTGTCGGGCATTTTTGCCAAGCCCCTTGAAGCCATCCTCTGCGATGCCTACCACTGTCAGCCACGGGGTCATGCTGTTCCTCACCTATCAATCGACGCCAAACATCAGGGTGCCGGTCCGTGTCCGGCTGGCGGTCGCACATGATAACGCGGTATGGAAGTCATTCGCCTGTGGTTGTCGGGTGAAATCGTGGTTGGCGTTGACAGCCTTCCAAGTGGCAGAAGAAGTGATTCAATTATCGTTTTTGCAGGTTGAATCTCTTCATTGCGATCTCGTGTATTTTCTTATCGATTAACGGCCTTTTATGTTCGAGTCGGTACCTGTCAAGTTTAAGGCTGGCCCGGCGCTGTATGATTTTTGCATCTTGATTTTCCCAGTTCCAGAATAAGAAACTGCTTCTCTTGGTGCGGACTACCAGCTCAAGATTGAATACTGCTATTTCCAGAAAGCCTTTCGAATCGTACCGCGCAGGAATAACTTGAAAGCGTTCCCCCATGAGACTTTCTTCATCCAGTGAAACCAGCGCCGGTTTGTCGGGTTTCAGCGCGTCGAGGGTGTCAATCATGGCGTTCCCTTGTCGGGGGTCCTGCATGCCCTGAGCGCTCTGGACCAGAAAATCCGCAACGCTATGCGAAATGACACGGCTGATGCGGGTGAAAATGGCGTCTTCAAAGACAGACCATCCGAGGAACTCCAATGTTTTTACATACTCATGCAGCCATGTCGACGAATCGACGAAGCGGCTGCAGAGCATGTCGGCGGACTTTGTGGCTATTTGCGTGCAATCGGTCAAGTCGGTGTAATCTTGAAGTGAGAGAGTCTCCATGCAGGAAGCAAGACTGTGGCCAGTCAACATTCCGATTATTTTGTTTTCATTCATGTGCTTCTCCTGAGTCATAAGTCTTAGGTGTGATTAGTTGTCTTCGCATTTAAACGAAAGTACAGATTGCGCGAGCACGATGAAATAAAAGAAAGAAAAGGAATTGATACTGGCTGTTAGTGTTTTCGCCAAACTCATGTCTGAGCTGCCCAAGTAAGACTTGGCGTCGATCGAGACAATCCGATGCCGGCATCGAGCGCGTTTCGTCGTCTGTCGTTGCGGACTTTTCATCCCGCCAGACAAAGCAGGCATAATGCTGCCCTTTATCCTGTACCGGTCAGCCTGTGAATTCTCGTCAGACACCCATCCCTTTACGCCCTACGGCCTGTCCCGGGTTGTTGCGTATCGTCCAGGCGTTGGACGGCGGTATATGTCGAATCAAACTCAGTGGTGGCGCCATCCGCTCAGAGCAGGCTGTTGCTGTCGCTGATGCAGCCGAGCTCTATGCCGGAGGCATAATCGAGGCAACTAACCGCGCCAACTTGCAGATTCGCGGAATCGACGGCCAACAAACAGCCTTGATCGACCGCCTGCTGGCTGCCGGGTTGGGACCCGGCAGCGCGGCGGCCGACGATGTTCGCAATCTGATGCTGAGTCCCACAGCCGGCATCGATCGGCAAATGCTGTTCGATACTCGCCCGCTGGCCGACCGGATTCTGACCACGGTGCAGCAGAACGAACGTTTTCATGACCTCAGCGCCAAGTTCGCCGTGCAACTCGATGGTGGTGAGGCCTTGGCGATGCTTGAGCATCCCCATGATGTGTGGCTGTCGGCCTTCGAGCGAGACGGTGAGTGTCGGCTGGCATTCGGCTTGGCGGGTTGCCCAACGGACACACCCGCAGGCTCTGTCACGCTCAACGATGGTCACGACCTGGTCGTCGCGGTGCTGGATTTGTTCCTTGAACTGGCACGCCCCGAGCAATCGCGAATGCGTCATTTGTTGGCCGAGCACTCGGCTGATGATTTTCTGTCCCGACTGGCCGAGCGGGTACGTTTTCAAGCCATTTGCGATGGACTCCGCACCACGCGCCCAGGCGCTCTGCACATTGGCATTTGCCCGCAGGCTGAATCCGGTCGGGTCTACATTGGCGCCCAGCCTCCTCTTGGACGGCTTGACCCCGCGATGCTCCGTGGTACCGCCGAACTGGCGCAAGAGTTTGGCGACGCGAGTCTGCGTTTCACCCCTTGGCAGAGCCTGCTGTTGCCCAATGTTCGCGATGAACATGCCGCAGACGTCGTTCTACGCCTGGAGCAACTGGGCCTGCTGTGTAGCCCCGATCTGGCGTTATCACGATTGATCGCCTGCACCGGATCGGTGGGATGCGGCAAAGGCCTGGCAGACACCAAGGGCGATGCCTTGCAACTGGCCGGGCTGCTGCAGCGATACGGGCACGTACTGCACGTGCATCTGAGCGGTTGCCCGCGCTCCTGTGCCGCCGCGCATATCGCACCGGTCACGCTGCTGGCCGTTTCAATCGGCCTTTACGATCTCTATTTTCGCGATGCCGCGCAGCCCGGTTTCGGCGCGCTGCACGCACGCAACCTTACTATTGAAGCGGTCGCGACGTTGCTCGACGCCCGCGCACGGAGCCCCCTTGATGCTTGATTACATCCGCGACGGTCAGGAGATCTATCGCAACTCCTTCGCGATCATCCGCGCCGAAGCCAACCTGGCGCGAATCCCGGCCGATCTGGAAAAACTCGCGGTTCGGGTGATACACGCCTGTGGCATGGTCGAGGCCATCGACGGTTTGCAGTTTTCCGCAGGCGCGGGCCAGGCCGGGCGCGATGCGCTGGCGGCTGGCGCACCGATCCTGTGTGATGCGCGGATGGTCTCCGAGGGTGTGACCCGTGCACGATTGCCGGCGAACAACCAGGTGATCTGCACCTTGCGCGATGAAAGCGTTCCGGACCTGGCGCGAGAGCTGGGCAACACCCGTTCCGCCGCTGCGCTGGAACTGTGGCGGCCGCATCTGGAGGGCAGTGTCGTGGTCATCGGCAACGCGCCTACCGCGCTGTTTTACCTGCTGGAAATGCTCGACGCCGGTGCACCGAAACCGGCATTGATCCTCGGCTTCCCGGTAGGCTTCGTCGGCGCCGCCGAATCCAAGGCGGCGTTGGCGGCGGACAGCCGTGGCGTGCCTTTCGTCATCATGCAGGGTCGCCTGGGCGGTAGCGCCATGGCCGCCGCCGCCGTCAATGCCCTCGCCACGGAGATCGAATGATGCACAAACCAGGACGTTTGATCGGCCTTGGCGTGGGTCCCGGCGATCCGGAACTGATTACCGTCAAGGCGCTGCGCCTGCTGCGCGAATCGCCGGTGGTGGCGTACTTCGTCGCCAAGGGTAAAAAGGGTAATGCGTTCGGCATCATCGAGGCGCATCTGCAAGAGGCACAAAATCTGTTGCCACTGGTTTACCCGGTAACCACTGAGGCGTTGCCGGCGCCGCTGTCCTATGAGCAAGTGATCAGCGACTTTTACGACGCCGCCGCCGCCGAAGTGGCGACGCATCTCGATGCCGGTCGCGACGTGGCAGTCATTTGCGAAGGCGACCCGTTCTTCTACGGTTCCTACATGTACCTGCACGACCGGCTCGCCGAGCGTTATCAGGCCGAAGTCGTGCCGGGTGTGTGTTCGATGCTCGGCGGTGCCTCGGTACTCGGCGCGCCGCTGGTGTATCGCAATCAGAGCCTGTCGGTATTGTCCGGCGTGCTGCCCCATGACGAACTCAAGCGTCGCCTGGCCGACGCCGACGCAGCGGTGATCATGAAACTGGGGCGCAACTTTCCCAAGGTGCGCCAGGTGCTGGAAGAACTGGGTCTGGCCGAACGTGCGTTGTACGTCGAGCGCGCGACCATGGCCAATCAGAAAATCGTGCCGCTGGATCAGGTGGAGCCCATGTCTTCGCCTTATTTCTCGCTGATCATCGTTCCCGGCGAAAGGTGGCAAGGCTGATGACCCGATCCGTTCCGGCGATTGTCATTCTCGGCAATGGCAGCCTCTCCACCGCGCGCAGGCTACAGCAGGTTTACCCCGGCGCCCTGATCCATGGGCTGGCCGAACGTGTCGATGGCGCGGACCGTGTCTATCACGAGTTCGGTGCGACCCTGCGAGAACTGTATCAACAGGACACGCCGATCATCGCCTTGTGCGCGGCCGGCATCGTCATCCGCACGCTGGCGCCGTTGCTGCTTGAAAAAGGCGCCGAGCCTCCGGTGCTGGCAGTGGCCGAAGACGGTAGCGCGGTGGTGCCGTTGCTCGGTGGCCTGGGCGGCGTCAACGTGATGGCGCGAGAGATTGCGAGCCATCTCGACGTTGCTCCGGCGATCACCACCAGTGGAGAGTTGCGCTTCGGTACTTGCTTGCTCAACCCGCCCAGCGGCTACACCCTGGGCGATCTGGAACTGGGCAAGCGTTTCGTTTCCGATCTGCTCGCCGGCGAGACAGTGCGCATCGAAGGTTCGGCACCGTGGCTGGCGCAAGCGCAACTGCCTGAGGATGCACAGGCGCGGCTGGCGGTGCATGTCAGTCACGCCGAGCGCTTGCCGGCGGCCAACGAATTATTGATCTATCCGCATAGCGTATTGGTAGCGGTCAGCGCCGACGTTACCGATGTGCCGAACGTGGTGCGTCAGGCGCTGCAGCGAGCCGGCATTGCTGTGCAATCGCTGGCGTGTCTCCTGGCGCCCGACAGCGCAATGGCCAGCCCTGCGTTGCGTGAGGCCGCACTCGAACTGGGGGTGCCGTTACGTTTTGCCCGTGCTGAGGGCGGTGCCTGCGAATTGGCGCGTCAGGCTATCGGGCCGGTCGTGTCCATTACGGGTGATGATGCCGTTGCCGTTGCGCTGGCCGAGCAGCCATTGGACCCGATGCAGATCGGCCGCGCGCGCGGGCGTCTGGCGGTGGTTGGTCTGGGGCCGGGCGCCGCCGAACTGATGGTGCCTGCGGTGAAGGCTGAACTGGCCCGCGCCAATGATGTGCTGGGCTACGAAACCTATGTGCGCATGGCCGGACCATTCCGGGCGGATCAAGTGCTGCACTGCACGGATAACCGCGAAGAGATGCAGCGTGCTCGCCACGCTTTCGAACTGGCGGCCCAGGGGCGCTCGGTGGTGGTGGTGTCGTCCGGCGATCCGGGCGTTTTCGCCATGGCCGCCGCCGTGCTCGAAGCGCTCCACGAGTCCACGGATACTCATTGGCACAATGTCGAGCTCGAAATCTTGCCGGGGGTATCCGCTTCGCTGGCAACCGCCGCCCAGGCTGGCGCGCCTTTGGGGCATGACTTTTGTGTGTTGTCGCTGTCGGACAACCTCAAGCCTTGGTCGATCATCGAAAAACGTCTGGACCTGGCTGCGCAAGCCGATCTTGCGCTGGCTTTCTATAACCCGATTTCTCGTTCACGTCCTTGGCAACTTGGCCGGGCGCTGGAGATTATCCGCCAGCACCGTGAGCCTGGAACTCCCGTCGTACTGGGGCGGGATATTGGCCGTCCGGGTCAGACGTTGCGGGTGATCACGCTGGGTCAATTGGAAGTAGACCAGGTGGACATGCGGACGATGGTACTCATCGGCTCTTCGACAACGCGTGTGTTCCCTCGCCTGGATGGTAATACATGGGTGTACACGCCACGCAGTTATGGCGACAAGCTTACCCCTATTTGATAATTACCATTGTTGCTACTCCATAAGTCCAGGTCGTTATTTAATAGTAACGACCTGGGCGGTGGTGCCTGTCTGTTCCCGGTTTCGGGGTGTTGAGGTTATATACACATGTTGTATTTGGTTGTGGTTGGTAGTTATGAATGAATTGCGTTAGTTTTCAGTGCGCTTCCAGATGAAGCGATTATTGATAAATAAAGGAGTGTATTCATGGACGATTTTGAAAGCTCTGTAAGTGTTTCTGACAGTGCTGATTTTGTAAGGGCGTGCATTAATAAGCGCAAAAGTGTATTGACCGTTCAACCGCGCACGATGTCGTTGAGCTCTTCGGTCGTTTCGAGCCCTACCAAAGAGTTGGACGCACTGGTGCTGGGCAACAGCCTGATCGGTTATGGTGACCAAATCTCAATCGAAAACATGGCGATCATTGAAAACCTGATTACCATGTCGAAAATGGAAGCGAATATCGAGGTGCCCGGAAATAAAGACCCCAAGGCTTGGTACCATGCGTTTACGTCCTGCATGGAAGACCTGGGCTGTTTCGTTCCGGATAAAGGTTACTCAAAGTACAGTGCCACATCGTTAAATATCACGATGGATAATGTCATGGTCGATATTATCCAGGCCGCTGTCGATGCCGCAAAGACTGCCATTCCTGGCGCTACGGCGCTCAGTGCATTGACCAACTCTACGTTGGCTGCATTGAAGAAAGAGCCGGAAGCAATCAATCTGTTTAATACACAAGCGAAGAATACTGAAGGCGTACGTTTGTCCACTATTCCCTGTGAACAAATGGCTAACGGAATTATCCTGATCGCAGTGGGGGCAGTCGATCACCAGGGAGGCGGTAATGATGGCGGTCTCCTGTTCGTGGACTGGAAGACTTCTTCTCTGAATATTTTCCATGGCAAGTCATTCATAACGTTCAATCCTGCCCGTTATGCGTACATCAAGTCGGATATCGAAGAATACCTCGGTATTCACCGCAAGGAAATTTTGGCCAAGCGTTTCAGCCGACGCAAGTAAAGGGACAAGGCCAGAGGCTTTTGGTCTCTGGCCACCCTCGAATAAGGAAAGCGTATGGCGTACTCAATAGTCATAAACTCTTGCAGCCTTTTGTTGTTGTCGACGCTGTTGCCGCCTGAAGTCAGGCAGGACACGCTCGACACTGTGTTGTTCGCTCAACTTGCAGCAGAGGAGGACTTTCCGCACGCCAGGGACAACGCTCAATGGTCCGGCGTGTTCATGGATACTCTGGCCGCTTGTGGATGGAAGTTCCATGATCAGGGCGCAACCTCGGGGATGTTCCCTTCTTCCGGTGTTCGAAGTTTCACTTTATCTGAAGCTGTTCACGCAGCGTTCCAATCAGGTCTGTCGGCTCAACAGGTCACTCTGCCGGCAACCGCTTTGCGCAGGGTCGCGCAGTTGCCTGAACAGTCGCCGGGGGCCCGTGTCTTTCGTGAACGCTCGATAATGGGGTGTGGCAGTCAGTCAGGCGGCATGGACGCAAGCTTCAACGGCATGCATCGTTTGAGAGTACTGGTCGGCATTGCTGAGTCTGATGGCTTCCTGACGTTGGCCACTGTGTTCTTTGAAACGGATCAGCCGATCGAAAGCCAGTATATCCGGCAGGATTTTGCATTGAGTAGCGTGATGGGAGGGGTGAAGACCGCGTTTTTTCACGCCCGGTTTTCAGTGGACGAGTACAAAGCGTTCAGGGACGACACCGTGCAGTGGTTAGGGCCGCAACGATTGGCACTGTGCATCAATGTCGGCGAGCATGACGTGCCGTTGACTGGTGTCGGATTTGCACCACCGGCCAACGGATGACATTGATAGACATGGCGGGTCAAGGAACCAGGTAACCCTTCACCCCGGTGAAAATAATCTGCGCCGCCAGCGCGCACACAAACAAACCCATCAATCGGCTGACAATCTGCAAACCCTGGTCACCGAGAATGCGTTCGATGTGATTGGACAGATACAACACCACACCGACGGTAAAACTGGCCAGCGCGATACTGACGATGGCCATGAGCTTGTCGTCCCAATGCGGCTGGCTCACGCCCATTACCAGCAATGCACCAATGGTGCCGGGGCCGACCGTCAGAGGAATGGTCAGCGGGACGATGGTTACGTCCTGCTGCACATTGTCGGTCTGGACCGCCGACTTGCCTTGGGCCATGCCCAGCGCGGAAATGAACAGCACACTGCCGGCGCCGATGCGAAACGCATCCACCGTAATGCCGAAGACACTGAAAATCACCCGGCCAAACAAGTACAGCAACACGCTGGAAACCAGCGTTGCGACTGCCACTTTCCAGGCCAGTCGACGCTGCTCCTTGCGTGAGTAGCCGCGGGTCAGGCTGATGAAGCAGGACAGCACGAAAAACGGGCTGTAGAGCACCAGCATCTTCAGGTAAACACTGAACAACACGTGAAGCATGGTGCGGGCTCACTGGCGAGAGAAGTCGAGGGGGAGTCTATCAGGCGTTGCAATAACTGTCGGCTCAGGGCGTTGGGGTTACGCTGCGGTTTTGCAGGTCACGCTGGGCAACCCAGTGTTCGATCAGTTCGCGCAACTGCGAAAGCTCCACCGGTTTGGCCATGTGGCCGTCCATGCCGGCCTGGCGCGCGCGCTCCTTGTGTTCGGCGAGGATATGCGCCGTCAATGCCACCACCGGCGTGCGAATCCGCTGGTTGCCGACTTCCCAGGCACGCAGTTGCTGGGTGGCCGAGAAACCATCGAGGATCGGCATTTCACAGTCCATCAGTACCAGGTCATAGCGCTGGGCCTTCATCGCCTGTAGCGCTTCTTCGCCATTGCTGGCGGTATCCGGTTGCAGATTGAGCTTGCCCAGCATGCCGCGGATGACCTTGGTTGAAATGCTGTTGTCCTCGGCAACGAGAATGCGGAAATCGCTGGGCACCTTGATCGGCAGGGTAGGGCTGGAGGGCGCATGCGGCATGACGGCGAGCCCTTTGTTGCGCTGGGTCAGCTCGTCGGCCAGGGTGGTCTTGAGGGTGTAGCCGGCCACCGGCTTGGCGAGGATGCGTTTGACCCCGGAGTTGCGTGCAATGATCTTGCTGGGCGCATTGCTGATCCCGGTGAGCATGATCAGCAGGATGTCGTGATTCAGACTCGGGTCTTCCTTGATCTTGGCGGCCAGTTGCATGCCGGTCATGCCAGGCATGTTCTGGTCCAGCAGGACCACGTCGAAGTAGTCACGCAAGTGCGCCTTGGTGCGCAACAGCGCCAGCGCTTCCTTGCCGGATGGTACGGCGCTGACGTTGAGGCCCCATGCGCTGCATTGCTGTACCAGCACTTTGCGGCAGGTGTCGTTGTCGTCCACCACCAGCACCCGCGCACCTTGCAATGGGCCGTCCAGATCGGATGTCGGGTGTTCGAGCCGGTCCGGGTCCAGTGGCAATGTCAGCCACAGCGTACTGCCCTGTTGGGTGCCACTCTTGATGCCGAACTCGCCTTGCATCAAGCGGATCAGCTGACGGGCGATCACCAGCCCCAGATTTCCGCCCAGGCGATTGGCCGAAAGGAAGTGCTTGCTGTGCAGCTCGGCGTGCATCAACGCATCGCGTTCTTCGGCATCCATCGGTTCGCCGCTGTCCTGCACGGCGATGCGCAGGCGCGGTTTGGCGCTGCGTTCATCGAGGGCAACGACAATCAGGATTTCGCCTTCGTCGGTTTTCTTCAGGGCATTTTCAAGCAGGCTCAACAGGGTCTGGCGCAGACGTGTCGGATCGCCGCTGATGACCCGCGGCACTTGTGGCTGGATGAAGCTGATCAGCTCGACGTTCTGCTGTTCGGCCTTGGCGCGGAAGATGCTCAGGCAATCTTCGATCAAGGCGTTGAGATCGAACTGCACATCATCGAGTTCGATCTGCCCGGACTCGAGTTTGGAGATGTCGAGAATTTCGTTGATCAGCGTCAGCAATTCGTTGCCGGCGCTATGAATGGTTTGCACGTAATCGCGCTGCTTGACCGACAGCGGCGTGCCAAGCAGCAGTTCGGTCATGCCCAGCACGCCGTTCATCGGCGTGCGGATTTCATGGCTGATCTTTGCCAGGAACTCGGCCTTGGCATTGATTTCGGCATTGCTGGCGGCCAGGTCGCGACTGATGCTGAAGCGGTCTTCGGTGATGCTGCGTTGGCGCTCGCTCAAGGCAATGCTCATCAGCAGGCCGCTGATGCAGATGAAAGCCAGCAGGATGGTGATCAGGCCGTGGGGCTCGACCAGTGTCAGCCCCAGCAATGCCGGCAGGATAATCAGCGTTCCGAGGTTGAAAGCCACCATGGCCGCAACGAACAGCCGCGCCGGGCGATAGCCTTTCTGCCAGTGAAAGGCGCTGACGAACAGCATGGTCAGGCCCGCCAGGGCGACCAGGCCATAGGTAATGATGTTCAGCGGCAATGTATTGACGAACAACAGCAGCAGGCCGCAGGTCGTGATGACCAGGATCTCGCCCAGCAGCAACCGGTTGAGCGGGTGGGGGCCAAGGGGGGCAAAAAAGCGATAGGCGAGCATCAGGCCGCAGGGGGCTGTCAGCAACAACGCGAGGTATGCCCCCGGTGTTTGCACGGCTTGCCAGCTTGGTATCCATGGCCCCGCGAGGTTCAGCAAGAGCACCAGGCTGAGCATCAGCAAGCCCTCGCAGGCGGCCAGCCAGAGACTGCTGCGCGAACGGGTGTAGGCGTAGCGGATGAGGTTGTGCAGGATCAGCATGCCGACACAGCCCAACAGCAGTCCGTAGACCAGCGTCTGGTTCTGATTGGCCGCGGTCATGACCGCCGATTGCAGGGTGATGTAGGGCCGCAGCTGGTTATCGGAGACCAGTCTGAGGTACACATCAAGGGGTTTGTCGCTCTGCGGCAACGGCAGCATGAAGTCGCTGCTGGGCAGTGGCCGGTCGGTCTGGGGTTGTTTGTTGCCGGTACTCGATTGGTCGATCAGGTTGTCGCCATCGAGCACATACAGGTTGAGACGCGACAAGTCGGGCGCGAACACCCGCAGTAGCTGTTCATGCTTGCCGGGGGCGAGGCGGAAGCGGATCCAGAGTGCGCCGTCGGGCTCGGCTGCGGTGAGGCGGTCGAGTTCGATGGGACTGAATTGATTGTTGTAGCGGGTGGAGCGGATGTCGCTCAGTTGCAGATCGCCCTGTTCGTCGAGCAATACCGCCCAGCCACTGCCTTGCGCGGCCTGGGCCGGGAGCATGCAGAGCAGAGTCAGCAGAGTGACGGTGAAACCTATGGCAATCCTGAGCCAGCGCACGGCGAAATCCCTTCGTAGGTTGATGCCAGAATATAACTATGCGCGGCGCCGGAATAGTCAGGCAAGGGCTTGAAGCCCCTGCCCGGCTCAAAGGATAGCTTATTCCTGATTTTCGCCACGCTCGCGGGCAATGGCACGGTAGCCAATGTCCTTGCGATAGAAACAGCCTTCCCAATCAATTTTCGCCGCCAGCTTGTAAGCCTGCTGCTGAGCCGCATCGACACTGGCACCCATGGCCGTAGCGCAAAGCACGCGACCGCCGGCCGTTACCACTTGATTGTCTTTGAGCGCAGTGCCGGCGTGGAAGACTTTGCCTTCCAGCGCGGCGGCTGCATCCAGGCCATTGATGGCCACGCCTTTGGCGTAGTCACCAGGATAACCGCCCGCCGCCAGCACGATACCTACGCTTGGACGTGGATCCCATTGCGCCTCGACCTTGTCCAGCGCCTGCGCCAGAGCAGCTTCAACCAGCAGCACCAGGCTCGACTGCAAGCGCAGCATGACAGGTTGGGTCTCAGGGTCGCCGAAACGGCAGTTAAATTCGATAACTTTTGGGTTACCAGCCTTGTCGATCATCAAGCCGGCGTACAGGAAGCCAGTGTAGACGTTACCTTCCTCGGCCATGCCGCGAACCGTCGGCCAGATCACCAGATCCATGACGCGCTTGTGCACTTCGGCGGTGACCACCGGGGCAGGGGAGTAGGCACCCATGCCGCCGGTGTTCGGCCCGGTGTCGCCGTCGCCGACGCGTTTGTGGTCCTGGCTGGTGGCCATTGGCAGGACGTTCTTGCCGTCGACCATGACGATGAAGCTGGCTTCTTCGCCATCCAGGAACTCTTCGATCACGACGCGCGAGCCGGCGTCACCGAAGGCATTGCCGGCGAGCATGTCACGCACGGCGTCTTCGGCTTCGTCCAAGGTCATGGCGACGATCACGCCTTTACCGGCGGCAAGGCCATCGGCCTTGATCACGATTGGCGCACCTTTTTCGCGCAAGTAAGCCAGGGCAGGCTCGATCTCGGTGAAGTTCTGGTAGTCGGCGGTCGGGATCTTGTGGCGAGCCAGGAAGTCCTTGGTGAACGCTTTCGAACCTTCCAGCTGTGCGGCGCCAGCGGTCGGACCGAAGCAGTCCAGGCCGCGGGAGCGGAACAGGTCCACGACGCCCGCAACCAGTGGCACTTCCGGACCAACGATGGTCAGGGAAACGTTTTTCTCGGCGAAGTCCGCCAGTTGCTCAAGGGCCAGCACGTCGATGGCGACGTTCTCGCACTTGGCTTCAATGGCCGTACCGGCGTTGCCCGGGGCCACGAAAACCTTTTGCACGCGCGGATCCTGAGCCACTTTCCAGGCCAGGGCGTGTTCACGGCCACCGCTGCCAATGATCAAAACATTCATTTCAAAAACCTCGGATGACGCTAATTCTGTGGGGGCTGATCGTTCCCACGCTCTGCGTGGGAATGCCTCAACGGACGCTCCGCGTCCGAGGGACGCGGAGCGTCCCGGGCTGCGTGCCCACGCAGAGCGTGGGTACGATCAAGCAAACAAATCAGTGACGGAAGTGGCGCATGCCGGTGAACACCATCGCGATGCCGGCTTCGTCGGCAGCAGCAATCACTTCAGCATCACGCATCGAGCCGCCTGGCTGGATCACAGCCGTCACGCCCGCCTTGGCCGCATTGTCCAGACCATCGCGGAACGGGAAGAATGCGTCGGACGCCATCACCGAACCGGCTACCTGCAAGCCTGCATGCTCAGCCTTGATCGCAGCGATGCGAGCCGAGTTCACGCGGCTCATCTGACCGGCGCCGACACCGATGGTCTGACGGTTCTTGGCGTAGACGATGGCGTTGGATTTAACGTACTTGGCGACCTTCCAGGCGAAGATCAGGTCGTGGATTTCCTGTTCGGTCGGAGCGCGTTTGGTCACGACTTTCAGGTCATCGGCGCTGATCATGCCGATGTCACGGCTCTGCACCAGCAGACCACCATTGACGCGTTTGTAATCCCACGCTGCTGCACGATCGGCCGACCACTCGCCGCAGGCCAGCAGGCGCACGTTGGCTTTGGCTGCAACGATGGCGCGGGCTTCTTCGCTGACGCTTGGGGCGATGATCACTTCAACGAACTGGCGCTCGACGATCGCCTTGGCGGTCTCTGCATCCAGTTCGCGGTTGAAGGCGATGATGCCGCCAAACGCGGATTCGGTATCGGTGGCATAAGCCAGGTCGTAGGCTTTGCGGATGCCGCCTTCGGCATCAGGGCTGACAGCCACGCCGCACGGGTTGGCGTGCTTGACGATCACGCAGGCTGGCTTGACGAAGCTCTTGACGCATTCCAATGCAGCGTCGGTGTCGGCCACGTTGTTGTACGACAGCTCTTTGCCCTGCAGTTGGGTCGCGGTAGCGATGCCGACTTCGGCAGGCTTGGCTTCCACGTAGAACGCCGCGCTCTGGTGCGGGTTCTCGCCGTAGCGCATTTCCTGGGCCTTGATGAACTGGCTGTTGAACGTGCGCGGGAATTCGCTGCGACCTTCTGTGCTGAGCGTCTCGGCAGCCTGGTTCACGGTACCCATGTAGTTGGCGATCATGCCGTCATAGGCAGCGGTGTGTTCGAAGGCCTTGAGCATCAGGTCGAAACGCTGAGCGTAAGTCAGGCCACCGGCCTTGAGGTTTTCGAGGACGCTGGCGTAATCGCTGGCATTGACCACGATGGCCACGTCTTTGTGGTTCTTGGCAGCCGAACGGACCATGGTCGGGCCGCCGATGTCGATGTTCTCGATGGCGGTCGGCAGGTCACAGCCTGGCTTGTTGATGGTGGCTTCGAACGGGTACAGGTTGACCGCCACCAGATCGATCGGCTTGATGCCGTGTTCGTTCATGATGGCATCGTCGATACCGCGACGACCGAGGATCCCGCCGTGGATTTTCGGATGCAGGGTCTTCACCCGACCGTCCATCATTTCGGCAAAACCGGTGTAATCAGCGACTTCCACAGCGGCAACGCCGTTGTCCTGCAGCAGCTTGAACGTCCCGCCGGTGGAGAGGATCTCGACGCCCAGGGCTTCAAGCTCTTTGGCGAATTCAAGGATCCCG
This sequence comes from Pseudomonas sp. Sample_10, assembly GCF_004321495.1. Lineage (NCBI taxonomy): Bacteria > Pseudomonadati > Pseudomonadota > Gammaproteobacteria > Pseudomonadales > Pseudomonadaceae > Pseudomonas > Pseudomonas sp. Sample_10. The sequence goes on along the minus strand of NZ_RCOE01000151.1, from coordinate 622 downwards.
GTCTTGTCGGAAACGCTGATCAAGGCGCGGCGGATCGGCAGGCGGGTAGTCTGGTCGGTCATTTCAATTTCCATCAAAAGCAAAGGAGTCAGCAAAAAAGGCGACCGGTTTTACGCGGGCGCCTTTCTGGTTTGATTGAATGCTTACAGCAAATCGTACTGCTTGAGTTTCTTGCGCAGCGTGCCCCGGTTGAGTCCGAGCATTTCGCTGGCCTTGGTCTGGTTGCCCTTGACGTAGTTCATCACGCACTCGAGCAGGGGAGCCTCGACTTCGGAGAGCACCAGGTTGTACACATCCGTGACGGCAGCGCCCTCAAGGTGGGCGAAATAATTGTGCAGCGCCTTCTCGACACTCCCGCGAAGGGTCTGGCCTTCTTCGCTCGGCGTGTTGAGGTGCTGTTTCAAATTCACGTTGTCGCTCACGGGTGTTGTTCCACTCACTAAAGTCTCGGTCATCATCGTCATGCGGCCACCCCCTCTCCGTCCCCTGTCAGGCTCTTGTAACGTTCGGCGAAGAACCCCTGAACGTTGGCGCATTGTGCTTCCGTATCTTCCAAACGATTGAAGTGGGCGCGAAACTCCCTGGCGCCCGGCAAGGTTGCGAGATACCAGCCCACATGCTT